>QHZK01000080.1 GCA_003224635.1 Acidobacteriota bacterium
TCCTGCCCTCCGTGCCCGGCATCGAGGATCACGGCGGGCAGGCCCTCGCCCGGCGCGACCTCCCCGATCTTAGGCTGCTGAGCTCCCTGGGGTTGCGCCTGATATTGCACGAGTCTAAAGACCTCCGGCGCCTCGTCAAGCGGCACAACACGGCGCTCCGTGGGAGAGAACACGAAGTTGCCACTCCGCGGACCGCGGGCTGGCCAGAGGAGAAATGCGAGTCCGAAAATGAAACTCGGAACCAGGTAAGCTCGGTAGTAGATCATTTTGGCTTCGTTTTTGCCAAAAAGGCCTCAAAGCGACTCCGCCAGGCCCTCAAATTGGCTTCGTTTTTCAGCCCATTTTAGGTTAAGTTGCTGATTCCAAATAACATGGCGGGTTCGTTCCCCTTAAAAATTTCCCTTGTTTCTAGGAACTCGCTGAAAACTCGCCGCAAACTGACAGCGTTCCGAACCATTTCTCAGCAACCTTGTCCGCCAGTCGACAACCTTTCGATAGAAAATCACGGCGTTACACCGGATCGACCATATCACATCAGGGACAAGCCGTGGGGACGGATGGGACGGATGAGACAAATTATTTAGGGAAACGCCGACTGCCGCGCCGCCGATAGCTACGCCTCAGTCTCCTGCCGCTCTCGAGGGTAGCGCGGACCTGGCCTTTCGCAGAGCCTGCCCTGAGCGAAGCGAAGGGTCCGCAGCCTTTCGAACCGCAGACCTCAAATACGAGGTCTGCGCTTATTGTATAGCAGTCGCTTTGTAGGTTTCAATCAGGCTGTGGTGGCACATGAACTTACGAGCCGCTCTCATCCTGGCGCTATGTTGAGAAAAGGCGGGCGAGACGCCCGCGCTCCCGGAAGTCCAAAGGCAATGCTTCAATCCGATAACGCAGGGTGCTACTCTAGGCGGGTGATGAAAGCCTCCCAAAAGCTGGTTCTCGTCGGACTCGTGACCATTGCTGTTGCGGCCATCGTCGGACTGATTCTGACCGGCAGTCCGCCCGGCCCGGAAACGCCGAGCAAGGGCCGGCACGGGCCGCTTGCCGATCAAGGACCCGTGGTTGACGAACAGATACTCAACGCCGCCCAGAAGCTGGCGCTCCTGGCGGCAACTCGCGAGGAGCAAGAGCAGGCCTGGGACGCTGTTCGGCTGGCCGACCACGAGGTTGATCTGGCTTTCGCCGACGCCCTGCGCACGGCAAACGAGCAGCCTGGCCCTCAGACCCCGGAAGCCCGGGCCATCCTAGACCGGATCCACCAGACTGAGGCCGAGATCAAGGCGAACCAACAGAAGGTCAAGCAACTGACCGCACAGGTCGCCGGCGCCCCGGAGAGCGATCAAGACACGCTGCGGGAACAGATTCAACTCGCCCAGGCTGAGTTGGACCTCGAGCAGGACGAGTTGGCGGATGCCAAAGAGGACTTAGCCCGCGACGGCGGAGACGCGCATAGCAGGTTTCAGCGCCTTTTCGAGCAACACGAGGCGATCGAGCACGCGAGCACGGCGGCTCAGGCCAATTCCGGCGCCGGCAGCCCGCCGCAGACGGTCTTTTCGTCGGGCAGTCTGATCGCCAAATGGCGCCGCTGGAGCGCGCTTGGTGAGGAGCAAGCTCAGTTGCTTGAGGCCCAACAAGACGCTTTGGGGAGGGCTTCGGCGCTCACCGGAGATCATGACGCACTGGAGCAGCAGGTCAGGGAGGAACAGGCGCAGAAACGGGGCCTGGCCGAGCAGGCGGCGAGTCTCGTCAAAACCGGCAAGGCGCTGGCTGGGGGGAATTCCAAGCAGACTGCAACCGCCACGCTCGCTTCGCTGCACCGCCTCGCCGACGACGAAAAGAACCTGGCTGACCTCGACCGGAGAATACAGGACCTGCGTGAGCTGAGCACGGCCTACGGCCAGTGGAGCGCGCTCGTACGAGTCCGCCAGCGCGCTTCCCTGCACCAAATGCTGCAGTCTCTCTTGTGGATCGTCTTGACGGTCCTCCTGGTGCTGCTTGTTGCCTGGTCAATCGACCGCTTATTGGCCCGCAGCAAACTCGAGCACAAGCAACAGATGACCCTGCGCGAGGTAACGCGCTTCTCGGTAGAAGTCTTGGCAGTGTTCGTGGTCCTGTTTGTGGTCTTCGGATCGCCAAGCCAAGTGTCAACCATCCTGGGCCTGGCCGGCGCAGGCCTCACCGTAGCCCTGAAGGATTTTATTATCTCGTTCTTGGGATGGTTCGTGCTGATGGGCCGCCACGGAATCCGGGTGGGGGACTGGGTGGAAATCAACGGCGTCCGCGGCGAAGTGATCGAAATCGGACTGTTGCGGACCGTTTTGCTGGAGACCGGAAACTGGACGTCAGCCGGGCATCCCACCGGCCGGCAAGTGGCGCTCCTCAACAGCTTCGCGGTCGAAGGGTATTATTTCAACTTCACCACTACCGGCCAGTGGCTGTGGGATGAAATCCAGATTCTCATCCCGTGGGGCGTGGACCCCTATCCCCTCATTCAGGAACTCTCGTCGATCGTGACGAAGGAGACGGAACCGAACGCGCACATGGCGGAACAAGAGTGGCAGCGAGTGACCCGGCGCTACGGCGTGAGGCCGTTCTCCCAAACGCCTGAGGTGAGTGTGAGGTCAACTAACGACGGGGTGGAAGTAACGGTTCGCTATATGACTCGAGCTCACGGACGGTCTGAGGTGAGGTCCCGCCTGAACCAGAAGGCTGTGAAACTGATTCATCGGGGGAGAAGCGTTACAGTGACGACCGAGAGCCTGCCCGCGGTCGCCGGCGCTGGCTCTGGTGAAATCGGTCCGGGCCCAACGCCGGGGCCGTAGAATCCTCGACTGCGCATTTCGTCTGATGTTTTCCCTGACGCTAGGCACGCTCTATCCGGGGCCGGGTTAACCGAGAATGATGAATGATGAATTCTGAATGATGAACTCGTCGGGTGCCCCCCAATCGTTTGAAACCGGACTGTGAGGGGCATATAATTTCTCTGGTCACCTCAGGTAATTCTGGATGACAAGGTCGGGAACAATGCCGTCGCGAACAATGTACGAAAAAATCTGGGATGCGCACCTGGTCCGCGAGGCGCCGGGAGAACCCGCGCTCATCTACATCGACCGCCATTTGATTCACGAGGGCACTTCCCCTCAGGCGTTTGCGGGACTGAAGGCTGCGGGCCGCAAGGTGCGCCGGCCGGACCTCACCTTCGCCGTGATGGACCACTCCGTCCCCACCCAGGGCCGTAATCTGCCCGTCCTCGACACCGTCGCCGCCGCGCAGTTCGACGCGCTCGCCACCAACTGCCGCGAGACCGGCGTGCTGCTCTTCGACATGCGCAGCCGTAACCAGGGCATCGTGCACATTATCGGGCCCGAGCTCGGCATCACGCAGCCGGGGCAGACCATCGTGTGCGGCGACAGCCACACCTCCACGCACGGGGCCTTCGGGACGCTCGCCTTCGGCATTGGCACGAGCGAAGTCGAGCACGTGCTGGCCACCCAGTGCCTGCCGCAGTTCAAATCGAAGACCATGCTGGTGCGCGTCGACGGCCGGCGTCCGCGCGGAGTCACCGCCAAGGACCTGATTCTGGCGATCATCGGCAAGATCGGCATCGCGGGCGGCAACGGCCACGTGGTCGAGTACGCGGGCGAGGCCATCCGCGCGCTCTCCCTGGAAGGCCGCATGACGGTCTGCAACATGTCGATTGAAGCCGGGGCGCGCGCCGGGATGATCGCCCCGGACGAAACCACAGTTTCTTACATGGAGGGACGGCCGTTCGTGCCTCGCGGCAGGGATTTCAAGGAGGCGGCGGAGCGCTGGAAGTCGGTCGCCTCGGACCCTGGCGCGGTTTACGACCGCGTGGTCGAGCTCGACGCCTCGAAGATCGCACCGCAGGTGACGTGGGGCACGAATCCCGGCATGGTGACCGACGTGACCGGCCAAGTGCCTGACCCTGGCTCGTTCCGCAACCCTGTGGACCGCGAGGCCGCCGAAAGGGCGCTCGATTACATGGGGCTCGAGCCCGGCACGCACATGACGGACGTTCCCCTCGACCGCGTGTTTATCGGCTCCTGCACGAACTCGCGCCTCGAGGACCTTCGCTTGGCCGCGCGCGTGGTCGAGGGCAAGCACGTCGCTCGCACGCTCAAGCAGGCCCTGGTGGTCCCAGGCTCCATGGTGGTAAAAGCACAGGCGGAGAAGGAAGGGCTCGACAAAATTTTCCGCGTCGCCGGATTTGAGTGGCGCGATTCGGGCTGCTCGATGTGCATCGGCATGAACGCCGACGTGCTCCCCAGCGGCGAGCGCTGCGCCTCGACCTCCAACCGCAACTTCGAGGGCCGCCAGGGCAAAGGCGGCCGGACGCACCTTGTCAGCCCCATGATGGCCGCTGCCGCAGCCATCGCCGGGCACTTTGTCGATATCCGAGAATGGCCCCTTAAGGACAGTGACCAGTGACAGGTGACGAGTGACGAGCGAAACGAAGTGGAGAAAGGTCTCTGATGACTGGAGATGAGCTCGAACAAGCGATTCAGTTCCTGCTCGAAAGCCAGGGCAAGAATGACGCGCAGATTGGCCAGCTCGGCGTCCGAGTCGATCAGATCGGCGTCCGGGTCGATCAGCTGACGCGCGACGTGGCTCAACTTACTGCGAGCGTCGCTCGACTGACTGGTGACGTCGCTCGACTGACTGGTGACTTCGCGGACCTGAAAGTGTTAGTCAAGGAATTCGCGGAAAGCACTCGGCTGTTTGCCCAGCGCGCTGATGAGCGCGTGGACCGGCTGGAGCAAAACGCAGAGCGGGACGAGAGGCACCGCCAACGGCTGGACAAAGCGCTGGCTGAACTTGCCGAGCAGATGAATGCGCTCACGCGGCGGACGAACTCGCTTACTCAAGTGGTCGAGGGTCACATCACCGATGAGGCCCGGCACCAGAGATCGCCGGGGTGATGGCTGATCATAACAGTTGAGAGCAGGCTAGCATTGTTGGTGCTTTAGCAACCGTGGGGCCTCTCCCGTGGACGAACACATGATGCCCGTGAGCTTTGATCTCCCGAAACTCTCCCGAATCGATCTGTACTTGATCTTCGCGCCCCTATTCCCGGGAATTATCCTGCTCGGGACCATAACCGAGACGAATCGCTCACTGAGCGCCGAGTTCATCCAGACGGCCTCAATCGGCTATTACTCGAAAGTCGTTTGCCTGTTCGCGGTGGCCTATTTTCTCGGTTTAATGACCATCTCGTTAGCAGGCTTGTTTAGCGAAACGATCTCACACGCTCTCGGGCTTCACGTTCCTGTGCCTTCCTATGTAAACCAACCGTGGAACCAGGCCGAATGGAGGAAACTTGCCCGAGAGTTCATCGGTCATGATTTCGTCCCGTCCGAGCTGGCGCCGTTGTCGCCGCTGGAGTACGCCACGACCGTTGCGACTGCCCCCCTACTAGACCCGGACCCCGAAAAGAGACAAGAGAAGCTGGCAAGCCTCAATGTCAGACGCGCAACGGATGAGGAGTGGTCGAGGTGGTACTTCGTCTTGAGAAATTATGTTGTCAGCGAAAGCAAACTTGAACGGAGTGAGTTCGAATGGAGGCTTTTTTACCTTTTGCATCCCTGCGGAATTGCTGGGACGGTCGCACTGATTCTGGTACCTGCGGCTCGCAACTGGTTCCTTTGGGTGCTGTTCCTTTTCTTCCTGGTGACAGGGTTTGTGTTCCCGTTTTTAGTGAGGTACTCAGCGGCCGTGAGCCTCCCGGTGAGAGATGACATAATGTGCGCGCAGATGCTGAAGATCCTGCGCCAAGAGCGACGTGCGAAGCAAGAAGACGTCGCTGCCGAGCGGGGCGGCTAGCCTGCAGTACGTGGCTCGTTGTCCGAAGTGGGCTCGCTGGATGTGGACGCACCATGCAACCATTCACAAAACACACCGGGCTTGTCGCCCCCTTCGATCGCGTGAACGTCGACACCGATCAGATCGTGCCCAAGCAGTTCCTGAAGCTGCTGACGCGGGAGGGCTACGGCCAGTTCCTGTTCTACGACTGGCGATATCTTGAGGGCGGGAAGCCAAACCCCGGTTTTGTGCTGAACCAGCCGCGCTACCGTGGCGCGTCGATTTTGCTCGCGCGCGCCAACTTCGGCTGCGGATCGAGCCGCGAGCACGCCCCCTGGGCCCTGCTCGACTACGGATTCCGCGTCATCATCGCGCCCAGTTACGCGGACATCTTCTATAACAACTGCTTCAAGAACGGCATTCTGCCCGTCACCCTTCCGGACGACCAGGTGGACGAGCTGTTTCGGCGGACGGAGCAGAGAGAAGGTTATCGGCTAACCGCGGACCTCGAGACCCTGACCCTTGTGGACGACGCCGGGATCAAGCGCTCCTTCGAGGTCGACCCCTTCCGTCGCGAGTGCCTGCTGAAGGGACTCGACGATATCGGCCTGACGCTGCGCTTCGCGGAACAGATCACCGCCTACGAGAAGGTGCGCCAGCCGAAGGCGGTGATGTACGAGCCGGTGGATGCCGTCGCTCCCACGCCTCAAAAGTGACGACGGGTCTTATGCGACACCGCCGCATCCTCCCGATCTTGCTTGCCAGCCTGGCCTCGATTCCCGTGCTTGCCCTGACCGGCTGCCGAAAATCTTCGGAGCCTCAGAGAGCACAGGATCTCGCCAAGTCGGCCAAGGCCCCTGCTTACGCCACGCTGCCGGCTGGCTCATCGAAGCCGGAATCCGGCCCGGAACGCGGCACGGTCACGACATATCGAGGCGAAGGGCAGATTCTTCGGGTAGACTCCGCGCAGGGTCGCGTGACCATCGCCCACAAGGAAATCATCGGCTTCATGGCGGCCATGACCATGACCTTTCGCGTCAAAGACAGCAAATTGCTCGACGGGGTCAAGCCCGGAGACCGGGTTGAATTCACGCTCGCGGAGACTGCGCAGTCGGTCACCATCAGCTCGATCAGAAGGAAACCGACCGGTTAAGGAACGTTGTGACGACTGGGTTCTCCTGTTACAACATCGCTGATGACGCGCATGACGCTCAGGAGCAAAGGATCGGGAGGCTCCGCCCAGAGTACAAGGCGTGAGTTTCTCAAAAAGGCGGCTGGCGCGGGCATGGTGCTGACCGGAAGCCACAGCGCAGAGCCGGACTCCGACTTTCGGGCGCGCTCAAGCGGCCATTCACGCATGGCACAGGGACACCCCGCAAAGCCGCGCAGGCTTCTCCGCTGGAAGACGCACGGGGTGGCCGAAATCCCCCACGGTTATCAAGTCGCGGTCGCGGACGTGAACGGTGACGGACGGCTGGACATCCTGGCGGTGAGTTCGGTCGAAAGCATCGTTCAATGGTACGAGAGCCCAGGCTGGACGGCCCATGCGATTACCACCAGGACCACCAAGAACATCAGCCTGGCGCCGCTCTTCCGGCCTGGATACCCGTCTCGAGGAGTGGCTCTGGCGACGGAGTTTGCCCTCGAAAAGAGCACGGAGGGCGGTACTCTGTGGTGGGCCACGCCTCCCGGTTCGCCCGATGCCGAATGGTCCTTGCGACGGATCGGCCGCCTGCCGACCTCGCACCGCCTGCGCTGGGCGGATTTGAACGGCGACGGGCGCCTGGAACTCGTGGACGCTCCGATCCTCGGCTATGGCGCGGCGCCTCCCGATTACGGCGTCGGCGCACCATTGACCTGGTACGCCGAGCCGGAACCGCTGCTCTGGCCGCACGCTTCCGCTGGCGCGCGGAACGGGGACGGATGGGATTCGCACCCGATCGACAGCAGTCTGACCGTCGTGCACGGAATCAACGTCATCGACTGGGACGGCGACGGCCGGGACGAAGTTCTGACCGCAAGCTTCGAGGGCGTCCACTTGTTTCATGCGGCGGGGCGCGGCGGCAACCTGCGCTGGACGAAAACGCATCTGGCGGCGGGCGATCAGGACTCGAAGCCGGCGCGTGGCTCGAGCGAGATCGGCGTCGGGAAGGCCGGCGGGCGGCGACTCCTGGCCTCTATCGAGCCCTGGCACGGCGCCAAGGTTGTGGTCTACGCCGAGCCCGATTCGAGGGCAGAGCGCAGCAGGCTCTGGGAGCGCCACGTCATTGATTCGAGCTTCCACGACGGCCATGCGCTCGCGTGCGCCGACCTCGATGGTGACGGCAATGCCGAAATCGTGGCCGGATATCGCGGGCCGGGAACGACTCTCTACGTCTACTACGCCACTGACTCATCGGGCATGAAGTGGGAGCGCCAGCAACTCGACACCGACATGGCCGCTTCCGGAGTCGTAGTCGCCGACCTGAACGGCGATGGCCGGCCTGACGTGATTGCGATTGGCGCCTCGACCGGCAACGTGAAGTGGTACGAGAATGCGGGAACAGGTGACGGGTGATAGAGGACGGGGAATAGGAAACAAGAACAACGGAAGTTGAAAAATGAGCAGCGGCTCCACCGCCATTTCGGTCGTCATTCCCGCCTACAACGAGGAAACCGTTATCGGCGGGCTGCTCGAGAACCTCGCCGCGCTCGCTCCGGACGAAGTCGTGGTGGCTGACGGTAGTTCCACTGATCGCACTGTCGAGATCGCGGCGCGCTACGCGCAAGTGCTGCATCTACGCGCCTGCCGGGCGACACAGATGAATGAGGGAGCGCGGGCGTCGTCGGGGAACGTACTGCTCTTTCTCCACGCCGACGTGAGGCTTGGACCGGGCGCACTCGAGACAGTCCGAGAATGCATGCGAGACGCAGACATCGTCGGGGGCAATTTCGACATTCGTTACGAGGGCGACGACCGGGTGGCCCGCGCCTTCACGCGGATCAACCGCTGGCGGCGGCGTTTTGGAATCTTCTACGGGGACTCGGGCATCTTTTGCCGTCGCGAGGTCTTTGAGGCCCTGCGGGGCTACCGTCCCTGGCCGGTTCTCGAAGACTACGACTTCGCCTGTCGACTGAGGAGCGCTGGCAAGCTGGCCCTACTCGATGAGCCTATTTGGGTCTCGAACCGTCGCTGGCGCCAAGGCGGCGTGTTTCCGACCCTTTGGAGCTGGTTTTGGATTCAGGGACTCTACCTCGCCGGTGTCTCACCGCAGCGTCTTGCCGCTTTGTACCGGGACCCGCCCGATCGGTCCGCGGGAAACATCATGGTCGGAGCGCGAGGCCCGATCATGCGTTAGGGTGCAAGCGGGTCCTCAGACCCACACCGAGGAGGCACGGACATGAAGATTCTGGTTAGCGGGTCGAGCGGGCTCATCGGCTCGGCGCTGGTCCCGCTTCTCTCGGCTCGAGGTCACAGCATCACGCGGCTTGTGCGGATGGACCCGCAGCCGGGGCAGATCCACTGGGACCCTGAGCGTGGCACAATCGAGGCCGCTCGTCTCGAAGGGTTTGACGCGGTCGTGCATCTGGCGGGACAAAACATTGCCGCTGGCCGGTGGACGCCCGAGCAAAAAGCCAGGATCCGAGTCAGCCGAGCCAAGGGGACTCGGATCCTGGCCGAGGCGCTCGCGGCGCTGCCCGCGCCCCCGCAGGTCCTGATCTGCGCCTCCGCCATTGGATACTACGGCAATCGCGGCGACGAAGTCTTGCACGAAGAGAGCCTCGCCGGTGCGGGCTTTCTGCCCGAAGTTTGCCGCGCGTGGGAGGCGGCAGCAGAACCCGCGCGGAAGATGGGAATCCGTGTCATCAACCTCCGCACCGGCGTTGTACTCAGCGCGGCGGGCGGGGCGCTGACGAAGATGCTCCCCGCCTTCAAGATGGGCATCGGCGGGGTCGTCGGGAACGGACGCCAGTACATGAGCTGGATTGCGCTCAACGACGTGGTCGGGGCTATCGTCCACGCCCTCTCGAACCCTGCGCTTGACGGACCCGTGAACGCGGTCGCTCCTCACCCGCTGACGAATCGCGAGTTCACGGTGACTCTGGGCCGCGTCCTTTCCCGCCCCACCCTGTTTCCCCTGCCCGCTTTTGCGGTACGGCTGGCTTTTGGCGAGATGGCCGACGAGTTGCTCCTCGCCAGCCAGCGCGTGGAGCCGGCCAAGCTGGCGTCCTCGGGTTACAAATTTCAATTCCCGGAGCTCGAAGGCGCTCTGCGACACGCGCTGGGAAAATGATCGAGAGGCCCGCCCTTCCGTCGTGCGCCGTTGATTCTTCGGTTTGCCCCTTTGTCCTCCTTTCCGGCATGCTCGTCAACGATCGATCCTCTCTCCGGCCAAGCACTGTTCGATCAGCTCCTCGATGACGCGCCAGGGAATGTAGAGGCGGTGCCCTACTCGCACCGAGTATACTTGGCCGCTGCTGAGCCACCGATAGAAGGTCGATCTCGAAATGGCGCCGCCGGTCCTGGCATTTAGAATTCGCCAGGCATTGGAAGGTACGAGCATGGGCCCCGTCGCGGGAGTGCCGCGCCCCGCGGCTGCCGACACGGGCGCGTCGCGCCCTGCTCTTGGCGGCCTGTCTGCGCTCATGCAGTCTCCTTTGGAAACAATTGGCAAGTGCATTACGCAGCTCCTTCCAGGAAAGCCTGCCACTGTTTCGTCAGGCGACGGCGGTCGGAAGACGGAGAAACCCGAGGCTCGGAATCCGAGTCGGGCAAGCCGAATTTGGCCCGGTCGAGCAGCAGCGTGGAAGGCTGCAGGGAGCTGAAAAGCGCGGGTTCGCAGTGCTGGCGCTGATGCTGGCGGCACCTGCCAGTACCGCCCCCAGCGGCCGGAAACACGCACCCCTTTTCGCTGCACCTCTGGGCGGCTGCGTCGATTCCGGCGAGGTCTGGTCTCTCCGGGGGTAGTATTAAAGAGTTTTGATTGCAACGGTTCTCCGCGCCGGGCGGCGCGGGAGGAGCAGTTTCAAGCTGGTGCTCTTTCCCCGAGCCGGCGGAGAGCGAAGTGGAAGTTGAGCGTGATCGGACGGAGAGACCGACCCTGTTGAGGGGGGCGCTTGTCATGATCGACTCCTTTCTTCATGGCTGGAAGCTCCTAAATTTGGTAAAATTGCAAAAACGCCAAGCACAGGCAAAGGAAGGCCCAGCATTTGTCTCACCGCGCGGGCCGGAGTTAGAACGCCTCCTCCCCGTAGAAACTCGGAACGGTTCCGAGCGGCACGATGCAACGGGAACGCATCGGGAGCCGGCTCGGAAATTTCTTGCGCGTCGAGATGCGACGGATTGGCGCGATGGTGGTAAGATAGGGCCAAGGCACGGCAAGAGGCTCGGGCCTTGAAACACAGGCGGGGCTTCGATTCTGGGGGAAGAAGCAGATAAACTCCGCAGGCCGCGAGAAGAAGGCGTACGCGGTTGCTTCGACCGGGAGTGAGAATTTATGTCACGAGGCTGTTGCTCGCCCGGGGAGTAGCGTACTGCAGGAGTCACGGCGCGGGAGGACGTCAAGGATAAGAACCAGGGCGGACCCGCATCAGGCGCCAGACCCAGCGGCAATCCCGAAAAACTGCGTAACTGAAGGAAGCTATCGAGTTCGGAGGGCGCAGCAAGGGACCTCTGGGGAGCAGGAGGGAGAACGGCCTGCTTCAGCAACGTAGGGTATGCGCACATACTCAGTAAACAGGCAGACGACGGCTCAGCCCCTCAAAAAGGGCTATGTACGATTATGCTTCTCCCGTGGATGGCTAACATGCTAGCCTATACAAACGCTTGTTGTCAAGTCCAGAAAAAAGGTAGGCTACGTTCATGACGACACTAAGTGCCCCTAAGGTGATCCGCCGGGTCCGTCAACGCTTACAGCTCAGCCAGGAAGCTCTTTCCAGGGTCCTCAGCGCCACGAAAGGGGCAATCCAGCACTGGGAGCGCGGGCGCAACAATCCCGATTTAGCGCGCCTGCTGGCTCTGCGCGAGATTTGTCCGCCGGGGCCGGAGCGCAAGGAGTTGGACGCCCTGGTCAAGCAGACCCAGGCGCACGTGGCGCCTCTTCCAAACGGCCCGGCCGGGAAGGCGGGAGCCGAAGCTAAGCTGTCCCGTTACGCGCACTTGTACGCGGACCAGGGCAGCCTTCGGCTTTTGCGCCGTGAGAACACCCGCCTGCAGCGGCAGGTGGCGCGGCTTGAGTCCACCCTGAAGAAGAAGATCGAACAATTGCGGATTATTGACGACCTTGTGAAAGACTTGCAGCGCGAGATCAGCGAGCTTCGCGGCAAGCAGCCGGAGAAATCCGCTGCTGCTTCTGGCGGTACCGTGTCTTCGGGTGCGGGGTAGGGTTGATTCCAGCTTGCAGGGGGTCCGTTCCTGGCGTTTCGTGTCCTCGGGTGGCGCATACATGCCGTTTTGTGGCATGTGTGCGACCTCCGTTTATAGAATGCCCGCGCGCCTGGGGCAGCGTCACTACTACGGTTTCAACCACCTGCAAGGCAATGCGGTGAAGCGCGTCCCGGTTCAAGTCGCCCGACCAGTTGGCGTGGTCCAGCTTCCGGTCTACTACCTTGAGGACTCGATGGTCCTACCTGAACGTCAAACCGATGCGGAAGGCAACGAAACTGAACTGAGCAAGACTGGGGAATGATGCCCAGAGGATGCGGCCGCCGTGGGCGTTGTAGCGAACGTCGAAGCGCACGCCAGTATGCTTCGACGCGAAGAGGTCGACGCCGCCCCCGATGTTGAAGCCATGGACAAAATTTCCCGGCGACCGGGGCCCCGGGTACTGCAGAAAGACGTCTTGCCCGAAGAAATTTGTGTAACCGCCTGCCACAAACGGCGCGGCGTTGCCTTGGATCTTTTTGGGAAAGAAGTGGTAGGACGCATCAGCTGAGCCCAGCCCAATCCAGTTAGGATTGCCGTTGGCAGACGCGCCGAGGCCTGCGGTTCCAACTTCGACGCCCATGCCCAGACCCTTGTAGACGTATCCTTCCACGCCGAAACCGGTGGTCAGACCCATGGTATGCGTCCCGGCGCCAACGAAGACATATCCCAAGCCGCGAGATTGATGGTCTCCATCCTGTGCCGACGACAATGCCGGCGCCATGAGCAACATAGCCGTGGTCGCGATGAGTGTTTTCACTTTGCTACCTCTGGGCAGGAATGTTCTGCCCTGAGACCCATTGCCGAGCGCTGGAAACCCCTCATCGCACACATCGCAAAAAACGCGATGTATGCGCCACCCGGAGTTTGGATGCGGAAGCGGCGCCTTACGCCGCCTGCCTTGCAAAGCATACGCGCCCCTTCCATGCCAAGGCCCAACTGACCCGCCAGCGAATTTTGGGTACTATCCAGCTTCGCCCAGTCTCGCGTCAGACCGAGGGAGCTGGCAGGTGAGATGTCCAAGCGGCTGGAGTGAAGTTGCGTCGAATAGCCGGTTCTGCTCGACCTGCGGTGCACCGGTTTCGAGCTTTGCTTCCGCCCGGCCCGCGTCGGCTGGGGCATCCGCCCTCTTCAGGTCCCGAGCGGACGATCCATCGGCCCCCAGCACAACACAGCACGGGTGGCACGATACCCCCAGGAATGGGTGTAAAATAGCCCGTCAGGGTTCTGCGAAAGGGGAATCGTCAGGGTGGGCACGGGTACAAAGGTTCTGGTGGTGGACGACGAAGCTAACGAGCGGCACGGCTTGGCCGAACTCCTTCAAGCTTGGGGCCACGAGGTCGAAACTGCGCCGGATGGTCAGCAGGCCCTGGAAAAGATTTCCTCCTTCAATCCCGTGCTGGTGGTCTCCGATCTGCGCATGCCGGTCATGGGGGGCATGGACCTGCTCAAGCAGGTGCGCGAGACGCGCCCCGGCATCAACTTCATCATGCTCACCGGCCACGCCAGCATCGACGAAGCTGTGGAAGCCACCAAGCTGGGGGCCTTCAATTTCCTGGAGAAGCCGCTGAAC
>QHZK01000451.1 GCA_003224635.1 Acidobacteriota bacterium
CGATCTGCTCGATTTCGTAAATCGTGAGGATGTTCGGATGGTTCAGCCCCGACGCGGTCTTCGCTTCCTGCACAAAGCGGCGCATGCGGTCTTGATGAGCGGCAACCTCCGCGGGCAGAATCTTCAACGCCACTTTGCGATCAAGCTTGGTATCGTGCGCCAGATACACCTCACCCATCCCGCCCTTGCCGAGTTGCGAGCGGATTTCATAACGGCCGAGTTTTGTTCCAGTTGCAATGGTCATTTCCTGAGTCCGGCCGTCCAGTTCAAGACGACGGTGATGGGCGTGGAGGTCGTTTCTTCGACGGGGATGGGGACGAGGAACCGCTGCCCGTCGGCGGTGGCGTCGAAAGCCGCCGCGGGGCCGCGCAGCGCAAAGGCCCGGTTCTCGAAGAGCACGGTGGGGGTGCCCGCATCGAAGGTCGAGCCGCCGGTTTTCACCTCGACCGACATGAGCTTCCCCCCGTTCGTGTAGAACAGCTCTTTCCCGTCGCGACGCCATTTCGGGATGGTGCCGCCGCCCGACGAAATCTGCCACTTGCCGCCCGCCGCGGGGAAGCTCTGCACGTACACCTCGCGTGTTCCCGTTTCGTTAGACGTGTACGCTATCCACCGACCGTCGGGGGAGAATTGTGCGCCTTGTTCGGTGAAAGGCGTTTGGAGAAACGGGAACGGCTGCCGGTTTCCGTCGAGCGGCAGAATCCAGATGTCCTCGCGCGTCTTCGCCGACAGGACTTGGTAGGCGATGAACCGCCCGTCCTGCGACCAATCCAGCGGGGCTTTCTGTTCGCCCGACTTGAGAAGCTCCTCATCATTGCCCGCGCCGCTCGAAGGCTTCCCATAGAGGTCGTTATGCCCGCCCCGGCTTGACGCGAAAACGATGCGCGTTCCGTCGGGCGACCAGACAGGGAAGTTGTCACTCGCGGGGTCGAACGTGAAGCGCGAGAGGGTGCCGCGCGCGAGTTCCATCAGCCAGATGTCTAACGTCTTGGTTTGAGGATCGCGCTGAGGCAGCGCCACCCGCTTGTCGTCCGGCGAGAGCCGAAGTACCACATAGCTGCCCGGCTGCCCGACCGTCGCGATCTGCTTGCCGCCGCGGTCAACCCAGGTGAGCTGTGCCTTCTCGACCTCCTCGCCCGCGTAATAGACCAGGACGCCGTTCTCCGAAACGGAGAAGTCCGCTAAAGCGTTGCTGGCGGCGTATCTGACGCGCGCGGCGAGCTGGACGGGCTCGCCCGCAAGCTCGAGCTTGTCAGCGTCGAAACCTTGCGCCAGCAGAGTCCCGCCGCGCACGTAGAGCAGGTAGCCGGGCGGCGAGTAGGCCATGCTCGAATCGGCGCTCAAGAGGCGCTTCGTCTCCTTCGAGTCGAGCGAGCCGACATAAATGGCATTGTTCTCCGTCTGCACGCAGCGGGCGAGGTAGAGGAAGTGACGACCCTCGGGCAGAAAGTACGGGTAGCGGTGAGAAGTCTCCCCGCGCGACTCGTCGAGCGCCGACACGGGCGTCACCTCCCCGCCCGCCGCCGACACGCGGTAGAGCGGCCCCTCGGCGGAAGGCGCGAAGACGATTACGCCGTCGCGGCTCCACGTCCCGCCGCGCCAGTTGGGCGCGGCGGCGAGCGTCTGGGGCGGGCCGCCCGTCACGTCAATCTTCTTCAGCTTGTTGTCGCCGTCGCTGACGAAGGCGACGAAGCGGCCGTCGGGCGACCAGAATGTATTGAAGAAGGGGCGGTCTGCGCCGGGTAGCGGCTGCGCGGCGAGGGAGTCGAGCGGGCGCAACCAGAGGACGATTTTGCCCTCCGGGTTGGGCGCGCCGTAAACCACGCGCCCCCCGTCGGGCGAGACGCTGAGACCAGGAATCACCCCTTTCTCTGGCGCCGGAATGGTCAGGCGCACGGCGCGCACGCCCTCAGTCGCGCGTCGGAAGTACAGAAAGACGAATGGTAGCGCCGCGATCAGCGCCAGGGCGAAAAGTGCGGCGACGATCCAAGGCAACTTTTTGCTGATCCTCGATCGCGAAGACAGCGAGGTCATAGCCGTCATCGTTTGACCGGAACTGGTTGCGGTCCCCGAAAGGCTCTCGATCGCGAACGCCAGATCGCGCGCCGAATGGAATCGCTCATCGGGATTCTTTTCCAGACAGTGATGAACGACTCGTTCGAGCGCGGGCGATACGGTCTTATTCGTTACGGAAAGGTCTGGTGGATCTTCGCGCAGGATCGCGCTCATTGTTTCAGCCATCGAGTCGCCGCGGAATGCGCGCTTGCCCGAGAGCATCTCGTAGAGAATCGCGCCAAACGAAAAGATGTCCGAACGATGATCGGCCGTCTTGCCGCGCAGTTGCTCCGGCGACATGTAGCCCATCGTCCCCATCACAGTGCCGGGGTCGGTGTTCACCTTTCGAGTAGGCACTTCGGTTTGTGATTGAGTTCCATCGCTGGTTGCAGTCAACTTCGCGAGACCAAAATCGAGAATCTTGACGCGCCCGTCATTCGTGACGAAAAGATTTTCCGGCTTCAGATCGCGATGGACGATTCCTTTCGCGTGCGCTGCGGCGAGACCGTGAGCAGTTTGCAACGCGTAATCAATCGCTTTTCGTTGCGGCAGGGCGGCGCCGGCCATGCGCTCGCGCAAGGTCTCACCTTCCAAAAGTTCCGAGACAATGTAAGGCGCGCCTTCATGCGTACCGATGTGAAAGATGACCAGGATGTTGGGGTGATTGAGCGCGCCGGCGGCTTGCGCCTCCTGCTCGAAACGTCGCAGCCGTTCGGCGTCCGCAGAGAATGCCGCGGGCAAAACCTTAATTGCAACGTCGCGGCCGAGTTTCGTGTCGCGCGCCCGATAGACCTCGCCCATCCCGCCTTCGCCGAGTAAAGATAAGACTTTGTATTGTGAAATAGTTTGGTTGACGAGAGTCATCTGTTAACTGCGGGTCCGATTGCTCTCTGATAGCCGCCACCGAAGCGCTTGTCTCTTTTTTATCAGCCCGTCAAATGACAGGCTGATAAACAGGTAAGCGATAAATGTCCTACCTATCGTGCGCCAGATAGACCTCGTCCTTCCCGCCGTCGCCGAGCGGTTTGTTAGTGGCGTTAGTGGCCTACTCGATCGCCAGGCGAAATCGATGTGCTCACGTGCTGGCTTTCTTAAGGTGCTGGCTGCCTGCTTGGAAAGGAACCGTTTCGAGGGTCCTCTTAGATGGAGTGGCAATTGTAGCCGAGTCGAAGTTAACTTGCTAGCTTTTGATACGCCAACAGCCGTTGCACCCGAATCGGACGCGTGACCCAAGTGCGCCAAGTGCCCTTAGCGGCGCTTTGTGATAAATTGAAACCCTAAATGCTTAACCATTCGCGCCGATGAAGTCGTTTTGTTTTAAGGGCCAACTTAAGCTCCAGTCAGTAATGGGAGGCGGAGCGAGGCGAAGCGGGCTGGTGGCCGCTAGTGCTCTCGCGGGCCTGTTCTCGCTGCCAATCTACGCACAGCAGGCCGATCCTGCGCCGCCAGTCGTGGTGCAGCCAGGTGCGCCGGGCCAGCCGACCCGGACACTGCCGCCATCGACGAGGGCCACACTACCGCCACGTTCGCCGAAGGACGTGGAGTTTATGCAGGGTATGATCATGCATCACGCGCAAGCTGTGGAAATGACGGCACTAATCGAGACGCGCACTGAGAACAAGGAGCTGCGCTTGCTCGGCGCGCGCATCAGCCATTCGCAGTCGGAAGAAATAAGATTTATGAAGCGCTGGCTCGAGGCGCGAGGTGCGCCTACTGAGATGCCGATGCCGAAAATGTCAGGTATGGACATGC
>QHZK01000456.1 GCA_003224635.1 Acidobacteriota bacterium
TCCATCCTCCTTGCCGCTCCCGCTGGCGGCTGTCCTCTACGCTGGCTACCCGATCTGGTTTGCTGTGTGGCTCGTCGCGCTGTTCGGGACACTGCGGATCCTTGGAAAGCGCTACGCCAAGACCAAGATGGAGATATGGTGGTGGCTCTCGGTACCATACAGTGTGGCACTTCCAGTGCTGTCGCTTATCCTGGGTCTGAGAAACTGGGCGGCTATACATATGCTAGGGCTTTTCGTGCTTGTTGCATATCTCACAGTTCCGTCGTCACTACTGTGGGCGATCATGGCAATAGGTCGAATCCCTTGGGATAAAAAACCGACGAAAAACGACCTGATAAAGCTAAGCGTTGTTCCACTAATGGTGCTGTTATGGATTGTTGTTCTCAGAATGTGACGTTGCCCTTGTCACTTGTCACTTGTCACTCGTCACTCGTCACTGTTCCTAAGGGGGGGCGATGCGGATAAGAATTCCCGCCGGTCTGCTGAGTTCTGCCATCTGGCTTCTCGCGAGCGCTCAAGCGCAGACCTACAGGTCCCACATCGAGCATCCCATCGCGCGGTACAAGATGTCCGCGCGGCTCGACCCAGTGACGAAGAGGGTCACCGGGCAATACACGCTCACGTGGTGGAACCACACGGCGGACACTATCCCTGACCTCTATTTCCACCTTTATCTCAACGCCTTCAAGAACCTCGACAGCACCTTCATGCGCGAAGGCAGCGTAAGCCGGCGGGGGGGCCGTGAGGGATGGTTTGCCCGGCCCGACGCCGACAAGTGGGGCTGGGTGGACGTGGACAAGATTCAGATCGTCGGCGGGCCTGATTTGACCCGGCTCCAGGTGTTTGTCCATCCCGACGATGACAACGCTTCAGACCAGACGGTGATGCGGATCGTGCTGCCGAAGCCTATCCCGCCCCGAGGTACGATCGAGCTCGCGGTCACGTTCACGTCGAAATTGCCCCGAGCCCTTGCGCGCAGTGGCTTCGAGGGCGATTACTTCCTGATGGCCCAGTGGTTCCCGAAGATCGGCGTCTACGAAGGGAGCGGTGACCGCGGGCGCAAGCAGGGTGGCTGGAACTGCCACCAGTATCACGGCAACACGGAGTTCTACGCGGACTATGGCGTCTACGACGTGGACCTGACGGCACCTTCGGACTACGTCGTGGGCTCGACAGGCTTCCGTCGCACGGAACACCTCAATGCTGACGGCACGACCACGTACAACCAGTATCAGGAGGACGTGCACGACTTTGCCTGGACCGCCAGCCCTCGCTTTATCAAGGTGAGGCGGACCTTCGACTGGGGCAACGAAGTGCGAGGCGATGAAATCCTGAAGTGGGCCAAGGTTCTGAACCTTCCTGCCGACCAGCTTGCGCTGCGCAACGTCGACGTGACCTTCCTGCTCGAGCCGAACCATCTCAACGTCGCCGACCGGTACTTTCGCGCCGTCTTCAACAGCCTGAAGTATTTCGGGCTCTGGTACGGTCAGTACCCGTATGACACGATGACCATCGTTGACGTGCCGCGCCACTCCGCCACCTGCTGCATGGAATACCCTACGTTCATCACCGTGGGCACGTACTTCTGGCCTGCTGAATACGGGCTCAGCCCCGAGGGCGTGACCGTCCACGAGTTCGGCCATCAGTTCTGGTACGGGCTGGTGGGCAACAACGAATTCGAAGAGGCCTGGCTCGACGAGGGCTTCAACACCTACTCGGACGGCAAAGTCATCGACGAGGCCTACCCGTTCCATTGCGGCTACAACTACTTCTTCGGGATGCCGGTTCCCGCCTATTCGTGGCTCAGCGTCGACCCTCCCTCGTTCCCCTTTGCCGGCGTAGGCGGCGTTCCCGTGGGGTCCTTGTTCTCCTGCGTCCAGTTCCCGATGCGGACCGCGGGACGCGATTTCTACCTGAATAACGTCAAGGATGATGACCTGGTCCGCAACGGGTGGCAGTACCTGAACGGCGCGAGTTACGGATTGAACTCCTATACCCGTGTCGGTCTGACGCTTCGCGCACTCGAAAGCTACCTGGGAGAAGACGTCATGGCGCGCGCGATGCGCACCTTCCACCAGCGCTGGCGCTACCGGCACCCGGACACGCGCGACTTCATCGCCGTCGTCAACGAAGTCTCCGGGCGCGACATGAGCTGGTTCTTTCAACAGTTCTTCTACGGCTCCAATATGGTCGATTACACGGTGTCGGACATCAGCTCCACTCCCCTTGAAGGCAAGGTCGGCCTCTACGACGAAGGCGGAAAGAAAGTGTTGTACGCGGAGAAAAGCGCTGAAGAGGCTTTCAACAAGAGCAAGGACAAACGCTATCGCTCTACGGTCACCGTCCGGCGCCTGGGCGAGGCCATCGCGCCCGTGGACGTCGCGGTCCAGTTTCAGAACGGCGAAACGGTGCGCGAGCAGTGGGACGGGCAGTACCGCTGGATCAAATACGTTTACGACAAGTCCTCCGAGGTGAAGTCGGCGGAGGTTGACCCGGAGCACAAGCTCACCCTGGACTCGAACTTCACCAACAACAGCTACGCGACCCGCGAGGACAATCGCGGTGTCGCGAAGTGGTACGTGCGCTGGGTCTTCTGGCTGGAAAATCTGTTCTTTGCCGCGAGCTTCTTCAGTTGAGCAGGGTAGGCACGGCATGGTTTCTATGCCGTCGATTTGTGAGGGGGAAGGCCGTAAAGGCCCTCCTTTTTAGCGCGACAGTGCGCTGCAGCCAATGGGACTTCTGTACTACTAACCTGGAAAATGTTTGCGCCTTGCACAAATTTTTGCGGCGCTTTTTGGTTGCGGCTCTGCCGCGCTGTGACCTCCGTGCCTCCAAGGCTTCAACACTGAGGTCGCGGAGATCCTCCGTGCGCTCCGTGTTGAGGTTTTGATGGCTACCGAGTACACGGAGCCAAATGGGCGGAGATGACCTGTTGATCGCACTTCAAGGGAACGAATCTTAGCACGCTGCGAGGAATTTCGCGTTTAGTAGTCAGGAGAATGACGATGACGATCGGAAGGGCCATCCTGCAAGGCTTCGCGATCGCGCGTCGCACGCGCTCAGCGGTGTGGGTGCTGCTGCTCGTAAATCTCGGCCTGGCGGCCTGGGCGGCTTCGCCGATCTACGGTGGCATTCTCAGCTTTACCGGACACAGTCTAATGAGCCAGATCCTCGCCAGCGGTTTCTCGACCGACTGGCTCACCGATTTTTCATTCAACAATAAAGGCATCTTCGATCACTACGCTGGGATCATCCTTTGGTTTGGCCTGGTCTCGCTGCCGGTGAACGCGATTCTTGCCGGAGGCGTGCTGGCTCGCTTCCGCACTCCGGAGCAGAAGTATTCTCTGGGCGACTTCTTCCGTAATGCCGGCCGTTACGCGACGCGAATGCTGTGGCTCATGGTGATCGGCCTCGTCTGCTATTGGATTGTTTTCCGCGTACTGAATAAGGGCCTGGGTGATCTCACCGAGAAGTGGACGCGCGACTGGCTGGATGACCGCCCGGTGTTCTGGGTCCAGCTCGGGGCGGGACTTCTGCTGCTCGTGGCCCTGGGCTTTGTGAACGTGGTTATCGACTACGCGCGCGTCCGGGTGGTGATGGACGACACCACGGGCGCCGTCCAGGCGTTCCTGGGTTCGCTGGGCTTTGCT
>QHZK01000457.1 GCA_003224635.1 Acidobacteriota bacterium
CCGAAGAATGCGGAGGCGCCGATGAAGCAACTCCTCGGAGGTCTGGATTATCTGTTCCCTCACACGTTCCTGGACAGCAACTATCTCTTTGACAAGGACCTCAACAACGTCGTGCCGCGCGTTGGTCTTGCCTGGAGAGCTACCGGGAAGACCGTTCTTCGGGTGGGCTACGGGATGTACGTGGACGCCGGCATTACGAACCTGTTCGTCAACATGGGCTTGGCGGCCCCGTTCTACCTCACGAATAACGCGGTATTCGATCGCGCCAAAGCACCTACGGGCCAGCTGGGGAACGAATTCGGCAAGGTTCCCACCTTCTCTGTGCAGTTTGACCCGACTCTTTCTCCTGACAAGGGGGGCTTCATTCAGGCAAAGTGGGCTGAAAGAGATTATGTAGACGGTGAAATCCACAGCTGGAACTTGAACATCCAGCGTCTGGTCAGCAAGACACTAAGTGTCCAGATCGGCTACATCGGCAACAAGACAAACCACTTTCCGACCGGATATGCCCTCAACCGGGCTCGTCCGGGACCGGGCAACCAGCAACTCAACCGGCCCTGGCCGCAGTTGTTCAGCTGTGACTGCTACCATAGCTTTGGCGATGGGCACTATCACTCCGCCCAGTTCGAACTGGAACAGCGCTTCAGCAAGGGCCTCAGCTACCGGGCCGGGTACACCTTCGGCAGGAGCATCAACAATTTCCGATGGCGGCAGGACGAATTCGATCCCAAGGGCGCCAAGGCTTTGGCGGACTGGAACCGCAGTCAGACGTTCTTCTTCACGGGCGTCTATGAGATCCCCCTCGGGAGTCAACTGAAGGGAATGGCTGGCGGTCTGATAAAAGGTTGGCAGCTTTCCGGGATCATGGGCATCCAGAGCGGACCTCCGGTCGGGGTAAGCGTTGGAGCGGACATCGCGAACATCGGATCGCGCCGCGTCCTGTTGCCGAATCGGGTCGCTGATGGCAGTCTCCCCTCGGACCAGCGGACGCTGAACCGCTGGTTCGATTCGAGTGCGTTTCCACTCCCGGCTACCTACCAGTACGGGAATGCCGGCTACAACGCCTTGCTCGGCCCCGGGCTGGTTAATGTCGACCTTGCGCTGGCCAAGCGGTGGGTTTTCCGCGACCGTCAGGACATGCAGTTCCGGACTGAATTGTTCAACGTAGCCAACCATGCGAATTTTGGGAAACCCAACGGAACGGTCGATTCTGGTGGTGTCGGCCGCATTACGAGTGCCGGCCAGGCGCGGCAGATCCAGTTCGGATTGAAGTACAGTTTCTAGTCCGGAAAGGCGCTAGTTGCTCAGCTGCCGATCCCTGGGTCCATGGGTGCGCGACGCCAATGTTGTCACACAGCCTGGCCCGCTAGCCCCAGTTTCCGAGTTACGTGAAGGTCGAGATGTAGCATGCAGCTGAAACGCCCGGTTGGCAAGGATTTCGAGAAGGGGAGGAGGACGAGAACCTGTATATACTAACTGGCCAAGTATCGATCGAGCCGCAGGGCCCGGAACAGCTGCTGCTGTTGCTGAGATAGCCGAGTCAGGGTGCGTTCTGATCGTGGCCGCCCGCCCTGTTCCAGTTGGCCATTTGCGGCCGCCGGGTAATAGTTGGTGATCTCCTTCATCTGCTTGAGTTCTTCGACCAGTCGTTGCTGAGAAATCTCAATGCTGGCGGCAGTGGCCTGGCGGTAAAGCAGCGAGGTCAGGGTCAGAGCGAGGACGCAGTAGAAGGCGTGCACCCGGATCATTGAGTCAGTCCAATGGAAGGCGGGCGAGAAGCTGATGAAGTATGGATCTTTCATGTCCCGGAAAGCTCGTTCGACATGGTGCTGACCACGGTAGCCGAAGACGATCTCCGCGTCAGTGAGTTTTGGGTTGGAGGTGAAGAGAATGCGCTTGCCGAGAACCCGCTGCTTCAATTGCATATAGGCGTCGTGGTCGGTTTGGAACTTAATGGCGAGATGACCTCGCCCGTTGGTGACCGTTGCCCGAAGAAAGTCCCGGATGTACTGGCCAGAAACGATGGCATCGAGCGTCTTCTGCAGGCCCTCTCGGCTGTAGGGCTTACCGCGCCAGCCGGGCTGCTGGCTCAAGGTGAGCCGTCGTTGGAGGTCCTTCAGTGCGCGTAGCTTCTTGTTCAGGTGCTGTCGTATCCCGCGGACCTGACCGCGAAGCAAGGCCTGGCTGCGGGTTATGAGAATGGTTCGCTTTTGGCCGAAGACCTCTTTCTCGGTCCGGTAGACCTGCACGCCCGGGAAGAGAGGACCCGATAACCGGTGGAACCTATCGAGCGGAATGTCCAGAAGGTCGGGATGTTGGGTCGGTACGAGAGAGCCAATGAAGTCGTACGGCGAAGCATCCAGACTCTGGATGTTTTCCTCGGAGTTGTTGCCCTTGTCGAAGACGATCGTAATGCGCTGACAGCGTTCGCGGAACATCTGGTAGCGTTCGACGAGGTCATCCAGGACACCGCTGAAAGTAACCGAGTCGGGTCGGTTCCCTTCGTAGACACGAGAGAACAAAGGGATGTGGAAGTCCCAGGAGACCATGAGCGCCAATCCGATAACGCGCAGATCGGTCCGTTTGGACTTTGCATGGCCCCGCTGGGCAAGCCGGCTCGGGTTGTCCGAAGCCAGGAAGGTGTCGAAGTTGGTCGTATCGTAGAAGAGGGCGCGCAGGTCGACGTCAAACTTCTCGACGAGGCAACGGGTCAGATCCTGCTCGATCGCGGTGAGGGTCCGTTCGTCCAGGTA
>QHZK01000458.1 GCA_003224635.1 Acidobacteriota bacterium
AGGCGATGATTCCCCGGGCGGCGAACATCAGCTTGGCGCGATAGAGGTGGAACCCATCGCTGACCACGATGCAGGTCTTGGCGTGGCGCTGGGCGAGCAGCCGCGCCACGGCTTCGACGCTCTCGAAGGTTGTTTCGCTGCGACTCTCGGAGAGGATCTTGGTCGCCGCCACGCCTTTCTGAATCAGGTAGTCCTGGCCCACGCCCGCCTCGGTGAAGCGCGGGTCGCCCCCGCTGCCGCCGGTGGTGATGACGAGCGGCGCGAGCCCTCGCTCCTCCAGGGTAAAGGCGTGGTCCAGCCGCGCCTTAAAAACGAGCGAGGGTGCGCCGTTGTATTGGGCCGCGCCCAAGACCACCATGGCGTCTGCCGGTCGGGCTTCGTCGAGGGCGGCCTGCTTCCGGATGGACCTGTAAAGGGACCACTCGGCCAGAATCACCGTCACAAACAGCAATAGCAATGCGAGCGAAACCCAGCGGTGGCGACGCGAGCGGCTCAGGCGAGAAACTCCTTCAATTGGTCCTCGGTCACGGGGCCCGACCGCAGGATGCGGCCCCGCTCACCCGCAAGTTCAACGACGGTGGAAGCGAGACCGCCGTGCGCGGCTCCGGCATCGAGGATAAGCGGAAGCCTGCCGCCGACCTGCTTCTCCACTTCATCGGCTGTCTGGCAAGCGGGATGTTCCGCCAGGTTGGCGCTGGTACCTGTGAGCGGGCGAGCGGCGGCCTCAATCAACGCCATGGCCAGAGGCGACCGCGGCCAGCGCAGGCCCACCTTGCCCGTGTTGCCGGTAACCTTCAGGGGAATCTGACTCGACGCGGGCACAACCAGGGTGAGGGGCCCGGGCCAGAATTTTTCCGCCAATTTGAAGAAGAGCGCGGGCGGGTCCGAAGTAAGGTCGGACGCCTGGTCGAGAGAAGCGACCAGCAGGGGCAGGGGGCGATCGAAGCTCCGCCCCTTGATGCGAAAGACCTCCGTCACCGCTGCCAGATTGAACGGGTCCGCCCCCAGGGCATAAAACGTATCCGTGGGAAAGGCCACCACTTTGCCCGCCAGGATCAGTCGCACCGAGTACTCCAGCACGTATTCAAGGTGCGCTTTGTCAACCTTTAGAATTTCCGACATGGGACCGCCGGGCCAGGCGCTTCCAACGTGACGCCGACCGTAACATGATCGTCCGAGATGCGTCAAGCGGCGCCCAATTACAAGTAACGGCAGCCTGAGTCTGTCGCGACACGCGGTCTGCGGGAGGAGCCCCAAGGAACGATTCAACTATGTAATCATGTCCTACACTTTGTGGTTAGCTCTTCAGGCATAATGCACCGTTCCAGGATTACGTCAAGGAAGAATAAACCTTGACTTATCCGGACCGGATAGGCAACAATGGCGGCATCCTGGCAGCAAGTGTGCGTTCATACTCTCACACGGAAATGGGGTGGTAGTCGGTTGGCTGAAGTACGACTTCAGGAAGGAGAATCCCTCGAGAACGCTCTCCGTCGTTTCAAGCGCAAGGTCCAACAGGAAGACATCATCAAAGAAATCAAAAGACATTCCTTTTACTTGAAGCCAGGCGAAAAGCGCCGGGTCAAGCAAGCCTTGGCTCGAAAACGGGCCCGCAAGAAGACGAGACAGGACCACGACTGATCTGTCGTGTGTGCAGGGCCAGCGGACGTATTGAGCCGACTCTTTCGCGCAGCGCCGCGCTTCCTTGCCTTGACAGCTCAGAGCGCGTCTATTAGGTTTTGGCGTATCTTTTCGACGGGTTCAGTATAGCCGTTTTTCCAGGCCTTAAATGCTGACCAGAATCGAAACACTCTCGCACGGCGCAAGGGGCGGAACAATATGACCAGCGGATTAAACTCTTCTTCCCCAGCGAACGAGTGGAACACCTGAACCGAGAAGGTCCACCACCTTGGCCATTTGCTCCGCTCCGACCAGTTGAGAACTACCGCGCGCTTTTGTACCAGCGGAAGAATTTCTGAGGTCATGTAGTCGTGCCAGATGGGGCTATCCGAATACACAAGGAGTACGTCTTTTCCCTTCGGCAACCACAACAACCAGATCAGAAAGTACAAGGTGGTTCGGTGCAGCAGGTACAGAATGAAGACGATCAGGACATACGGCAGGATTACAGGGAAAAACAGCGCGAACAGGATCCCCTTCAACAACCTTTTGTCGAACCATTGTTTCTGTCGTGCCATTGCCCTTCTAACTCAAGCGTCTCATCCAAGGCCTAGGAAAGGATTATAAGGCCACGTGGGCATCATAGTCTGATGGCTACTTTTCACCTTCTCAATTTCGGATGCCGAGCCAGCCAGGCGGACGGCGCCGCGCTGAAGGCTCAACTGCTCCAGGCCGGGCTCGAGGAGGCTCCGGGCGCCGAGCCCAGCGACGTGGCGGTGCTCAACACGTGTACGGTGACGGCGGTGGCGGACGCCGAGGTGCGCCGCGTGATCCGCCGCCTTCACCGCTCGAACCCGCGCTGCCGGGTCCTGGTGATCGGTTGCTACGCGCAGCGGGCCCCGCAGGAGATCGCGCGGCTCGAAGGAGTCGCCTGGGTGGTCGGCAATTCGCATAAGCACACCGTAGCCGAACTGGTGAAGGCCGAGTTCGCGCCCGGCGAGGCTCTGACCAGGGGTGACGCAGCGGTTTCCGGTTTGGTCCAGATCGCGCCGCGCAGCGCGAGTACGGAAGCCTCAGGGATGACAACCAAGACAGCCGAGGCGCAGGGTCGCTCCGACGCTTCACGGCTCGGATCGCCCGCAGTCGGCTCGGAGGCGCGGGTGCTCGTGGGAGCAGTCTCCGACGAATTCCACTTTGTCCCCGTCTCTGCCCCTCCTGCCGCCGACGACCGCACGCGCCTGACGCTCAAGGTGCAGGACGGCTGCAACGCGCGCTGTTCGTTCTGCGTCATTCCTTACGTTCGCGGCGCCAGTCGCAGTCTGGCTCCGGACTGTGTCGTCGGGCAGGTACGTGATCTCGAGCGCCAGGGCTACAAGGAAATTGTGCTCTCGGGGATCAACCTCGGGAGCTACGGGCGCGATCTCGACCCAAAGGCTACGTTTCTCACGATGCTCGAGAAGGTCCTGGCGGAGACCACCATTGCCCGCCTGCGGATCAGCTCGATCGAGCCCATGGACGTCACGCCCGAACTCATCCGGCTGGCCGCGCGCGAGCCGCGTCTGGCCCGGCACTTCCACGTTCCCTTGCAGAGCGGCTGCGACCGGATTCTGCGGCTCATGAACCGGCGTTACTGGACGAGTCAGTACGCCGAGCGCATCCTCGCCATTCACGAGCGGGTCCCCAACTGCGGCATCGGAGCGGACGTCATGGTGGGCTTTCCGGGCGAGACCGATGAGGACCACAGGCGAAGCCTGCGCTTCATCGAGTCGCTGCCGTTCACCTATCTCCACATCTTCCCCTATTCCGCCCGGCCGAACACGCCCGCGGCCGCGAGTTGCGGCCAGGTGGAGGGGCGCGTGTCGCACGAGCGAAGTCGGGAAATCCAGAGCGTGATCGAGGAAAAGCGCCGGAGCTTTCTCGCCGCTCAGGTTAGCCGCACCCTTTCCGTGCTCACGCTGGAGGAGGCGCGCCCCGGCGAGAAGCTCGAACGGCAAGGGCCTGAAGACGAGTTTCCCGTGGCCCTGAGCAGCAACTACGTGAGGGTCGCGCTGCCGGGCGCCTCGCAACACACTCCTCGACGTGCGGGTCGGTCGCGCCGCCAGAGGTCTTCTCTACGGTTATCCGGAAGCTCGTCTTGTGTAGCGGCGGTCCATGACCGCCGTCGAAGCCCGCACTGGGACGAACCGCCGTTTTTGTGTCGTACCCCACTCGACAGGATACTACTTCGCGTCACCCTCCGAGCGAGCCGCCGGAACTTCCAAAATCGAGTAGTCCCATGTGGTCCAGAGCAGGTCCGCGCGCCCGACCGTTTTGACCGCTTGCGCAACGTGAGTGTTGCGCGCCATCACCAGAAAAGAGACCGGCGACGAACGGGCAAGCGCCTGGAGCTCGGCCGCGTCAATCAGCAAAGGTAAGTCAGTTTCCCGCCGCGCAGGCTCACTCGTCTGCCGAGCCAGTCCCTTCTCTGGCTGCAGAGCGCCGGTCGTGGCGTCAGCGCCTGCGGCCGCGGTATTGCCGGACTGAACGCGGAGCAAAGCTTGACGCCGCAGCCTCTGCCACTCCGAGCTGATGTAATTGCTGGTGGTCTCGCCCGCGCCGGCGGTCACCAGACCCACCGGGCGGTTTAGATAAAAAGGCAAGCCGGTGCGAAAGTAGTAGTAGCCATAGATGGGCAGCTCCCGTTCCGGGCTGGCGAGAACGGTCCTCGAAAGCTGCCGGCTGGAACTCGCCTCCGCGTAAGCCCTGAGCGGTTGAATCCAACGCACGAACAGCAAGGGCGCCGTGAAGGCGAGCGGCGCGAAGGTTGCGAGCGACAGGACGTTCCCTCGACGGCGAGCGGCCAGGTTGCGGCCCAGAGCGCCCAACGCCGCCAGGATCGCGCCACTCCAAAACAGAGACGGACCGATGACCTCCAACGCTTTGGGCGGAATTTTCCTCGCGGCCAGCGCCTGTACGCTCGCCACGTGGAGTAATTGCGGCGCCGCCGCCGTCAATAGCCCGAGGGCGAGCAGGGCTCCGAATCCCGCCGTGAGCCAGTCCGGCCGGTCGCCATCTCCGGAGTCCAATCCTTTCCAGGCGCGAGCCATCAGGATGCTCAAGGGAACCGTGGCTGGCAGAACGTAACCCGGAAGCTTGGACCGGCCGATCGAGAAAAAGATGAAGATGGCGGCCACCGTGACCGCCAGGAACAGCTCCGCCTTGTGAGCTTCGTCTTTGAGCGCCTTCCATTTTTTGAGGTGATTCCACGCCGCGAACAGGAGAAAAAAGCTCCAAGGTAAGAAGCCCCCAAGAAAAACGGGGATGTAATAAAAGGGACCGCCGGAGCGCCGTGCGCTTGCGGTCGTAAATCTCAGCCACGTCTCCCACAGGGCATAGCGCAGAAACTCGGGATGACGAATTGAGATGAAAACAAACCAGGGGAGACCGGTCGCGGCGAATATCGCCAGGCCCAATCCCCAGCGCAGGCGCTTGAGGTCGCGGAACCGGCCGCGCGCCACTTGATAAGCCGCGATCGAGAGCAGCGGCAAGATGAAGCCCACCGGCCCTTTCTCGAACGTGGCGAGGCCCATCGAGCCGAACAGTCCTGCCTCGAGCCACCCCTGACTGGAATCGCTTGTCTCTCGAAACCAGAAGCACGTCAGCGCGGCAGTGACCAGCAACGTGAGCGTCGTGTCGAAGATGACTAGGCGCGCAAAAGCGATCACCAGCGGCGACGTTGCCCACACGAGCCCCGCCCGGAGGGCGACAGCGCCGCCGAACATTCGCTTGGCCAGCAGCCAAATGAGGAGGACCGTCGCCGTGGCGGCGAGCGCCGAAGGAAAGCGCGCCGCCCATTCCGAGAGTCCCCACATCCGAAACGATCCCGCCACCAGCCAGAAGAACATCGCCGGCTTGTCCAGAAAGGGAAGCGTGTCAAAGTGGGGCGTGAGCCAGTCGCCCGAGGCCAGCATTTCGCGCGCCACCTCGGCGTTACGGCCTTCGTCGGGTTCGACCAGCGCCAGCGACCCGAGTCCGGCGAAGAACAAACAAGCGGCGGCGGCCAGCAAGAGCAGAAGCAGCCATCTGTCAGACGACGCCGCGCTGGCGGACGCTGTCGATTCGGCAGGGTAATCGGAAGCCAAGAGTCTCAGAGAACTCCCGCGGTCAAGATGAGAGCCGGCCTTTATTGGCGCGCAAGCATTATAAGGCAAGCGGGCGCCGCCGCTTCGGATCAGATCAGATCAAATCACCGAGCGGCCGAACCGGCTCGACTGCGTTCCCTGGCGTTTTCTGTTAGATTGAGGCCATGAAGTCGCCGCGCGCCCGCATTGCTCTGGCGCTCGTGGCCGTGTGGGCCGGGCTCATCCTGCTCCACTATCCGTGGCGATGCCTTCCCTACTACTGGGACGAAGCCGGGTACTATGCGCTCGCCGCCCTGGATTTCTATCGCCAGGCGCTCCTGATTCCCGAGAGCACTCAAAAGCTCGGACACACGCCACTGGTTCCGGCATTCGTAGGAGCAGCATGGCGCGTGCTGGGAGTGTCACCCTGCAGGGCCCGAGAGGCGATGATGCTCGTGGCGGCCGCAACGCTTGTTGCTACGTACGCGCTGGGCTGTCGGGTGGCGGGCCGGAAAGTTGCCGCGTGGTCGGCGGCGCTCCTCGCGTTTTCGCCTCTGTTCTTTGCGCAGAGCTCGATGCTGCACATCGAAATCGCTCCGGCCCTGTTCATCACCCTGGCGGTCCTGGCGCTGCTTCCGCGCCCCGAGCTCTCAACGGGGGACGATCCAGGCAAGCGAATGGCGGCCTTCGCACTGGCCGCGTCGCTCGCCATCCTGAGCAAGGAGACATCGGTCATTCTGCTGCCCGTGGCCTGGGCCTTCGCGTGGCGCGCGCGCCGAGAGTTAGCCTCGACAGCCCCGAAGGCCCGGAACGTA
>QHZK01000459.1 GCA_003224635.1 Acidobacteriota bacterium
GACGCAATTCAAGAGCGCGCTCGAAGACGCGCGCCGCGGCGGCGAGTTGTCCGCCTTCCCCAAGTCTCGATCCGGCCTGAATCAGGTCCTCGTAGGAAGCGCCCTGCAAGAACGACGACACCAGATTGTCCGCAAGCGGGCTCTCGTTCGCCGCGAGATAAGCGCCAATGAGATCGGTCGTGACCGCGGGATTTTGAGGCGCTAACGTGTGCGCCTGCTCGAGCTCGCGCGCCGACTGCTCCGCAAGACCGTTCTCCAGGAGCAGGCGACCGATCGAACAGTGGGCTTGGGGATCATTTGCCGCGACTACGGATGATTGGGCGGCAAGCGCCAGACCTTCCTGGATTTTCTTTAGCGCGAACTTGGTCTGGCAGAGCAGGAACAGAGTCTGAGGGTCGCGCCCTCCGAAGAGCTTCGAGGCTCTTTCCAACACCTCTTCAGCCTGGGGGAATTTGCCTTCCTGCTGATAAACGATGCCAAGCAGGCGGTGAACCAGAACCGAATCAGGTTCGGCTTTGAGCGCATCCCGCAGTTTTGCCTCAGCCTCAGGGAACTTCTCCAGCTCCATGAGCGCTCTGATCTCGCGCAGGTTGGTTTCGGTAGGACGCGCTGCCAAATTAGGATTCGGGAGAAGGTTCAGGCAAAGGAACGCCAGCGCCACCCGGGGGAATCGAGTGCGAATAAGAAATTCGCCCTCGGCGTTACACGAGAGCGTCTGGGCCCGGCCATCCCGGACACCTAACTCGATCGCCGGCCAGCCGGGTCCACTATTGCTCCGGATCTTCAAGGGTATCAACCTTCGGCTCGGCGACCAGACGCAGGACCTTCTCCAGGTCGCGCTGGGCTTCCCGGCGGCGGCCCTTAATCTCGTCAAATTTTCGCATCTCTTCGTTGGCGGAGGCCTGATCACCGCACTGTTTGTAAATTTGGGCCAAGCGGAAGTGTACGGCGGAGTTATCGGGTTCGAGCCTCTCGGCAGCCTCAAACTGCTTTTCGGCCTCCTCAAGATTGCCTTGCGCTTCTAACTCACTCGCGAGGGCGAGCCGTGCCGGCGCCAGGGTGTTGTCAAGAGCTATGGCGCGGCGGAAGTGCGCGTCGGCCTCCAACGCCTCCTTACGCTTGCGGCAGACCTGCCCCAGGCGGTATTCGCTCCACGCATGATAAGGGTTTATTTTCAGCTCCTCCTCGAACTCGTGGAGCGCCGCGTCTTCTCCCTCGCGGCTCGGTTCGTTGACCCAGTAAAGCAGGCCGATCTGGTAGTGAATTCCGGCCAAGTCGGGCCGGCGCGCGAGGGCCAGTTTGTACTCAAGGATCGCGTCTCGATAGCGACCCTGCTTGGCCAGCGACTCCCCGAGAATCTGGTGAATGCGATAGGACTCGGGATCGGTCAGTGCGATTTTGCGGAAATTCTGCGCGGCAAGCTGCAGGTAGGTCTGGCCAAGACTGTACTCGACATCGACATCCTGCGGGTACTTGTCAACCAGGGGTTTGAGCACTTCGAGAGCTCGTGCGTAATTCTCCTGAGCGAACAGCGCGCTGTGAAGCGCGGTGCGAGCGGTCTTCTCCGCCGAATCACTCAGCGGAGCTTTAAGCGCCCGCTCGAGCTCGGCTATCGCCCGATCAAGCTTCCCCTCCCTCCAAAGGCTTGCGCCCAGAAGCACCCGGGCATTGGTAAGAGAGGGATCGAACTTCACCGCCCTGGCGAGGGCTTCCTCCGCCTGCGGATACTTGTGCTCGAGGTAGTAAACCATTCCCAGGTTGTTCAGAGCCTCGCTCGAACGAGGGTCCAGCTCGATCACCTTTCGGTATTGTTCCTCCGCCCGCGCAAAATCGCGGCGCGCGGTAGCCGCTGCAGCCTCGGCAAACTGGCGCGCAGCTTCGTTCCGACCGGCCTGCTGAGCGCTCAGCGCACCACCCATGCAAAAAGCTACGCCGATGCGCCCGGCCCAAATCGTCAGTCTCCGAACTTGCTGCCTGTGCCTTCGCATGATTGCGCGTCAGAAAAACCTTGTCACAAAAACGTTAGGGCGCCGGGAGCCTTACGCGACCGGGCGCCTCCGCGGCCAGTAGAGGAAGGCTCCCGTGTTTCTTATTCTTCGGGAACTCCTCCACCATTACGCTACCAGTAGAACTTGATCCCGAATTCCATGGCGCGCGGGTCGGTCTGCACATTGGTAATCTGCCCGAATGAGCAGCCAAATCGGTGGACGACGTCGTCGGTGCTCCCATTGCGCGGCAGACACCAGTAGGAATTTGGAATCCCCAGGTTCTGGTGGTTGAAAACGTTGAAAACTTCCCAACGAAACTGGAAGTACCTGCTCTCGGAAAATTGCAGGTTCTTGGCAAGCGTGAAGTCAGCGTTCCAGTATCCAGGGGCGCGTCCGGTGGGGGGCCGAAGGCCGGCGGTGCCGAAGGTCCAGTAGATATCGGAATTGTAATCGAACGGCTTACCGTCGGGATAGAAACCCGTCGTGATGCCTTGGATCACTACCGGGTCTGAGCCAAACGGCGCCTCGAAGGCTGATGGGTCCCACCACTGGTTTTCCTTCTGCTGGCGGCTCTTGCTTGCCCGTCCCCGGGAAGGATCGCCGATCAGGTTGGGCCTGCAGGTCACCCCGTTGCAGGGCCCGCTAAAGCTCATAGGCACTCCAGACTGGAAATTCCAGTTCTGTGTGAGCTTCCACCCGCCTGTCGCTTTGTCGACCAAGCCACCACGATTCAGAAAAGGCTTTCCGTTGCCGAAAGGCAGCTCATAAGTCACCACCATGTTCAGTATTTGAGGTATGTCATCAGGAGCCAAGGCCGTGTCAGCGCGACGGTTATCGGGATCCTGGGCTGCGGCCCCGCCGCCCGCGAAGTTCCCGACGCCTCCCGAAATCGCGCCCGGAATAAATGAGGCCCGGCCCACGGTCCGGTTCAGCGTGGTGGGCGTGGCGGTATTGCCGATGATGCTGCCCGTATTCGGACTCTCGAGATCTTTCTGAATGGTGTAAGCGAGGATGAAATTGACCCCGTGAGAGTAGCGTTTCTCCAGTTTCGTCTGGAAAGAGTTATAGCGGTTGAAACCGTCCGGCTGGGTGTTGGGGGTTACGCCGGCGTACTGCGGGTAGGGCTTCATCACAAGGAAACCCGGGCAGTCGTCTTTGCTCGGTTGACTCGGATCGGGCAAACACCCATAAATACTGCCGATGGCAGGATCGCTGAGCACGTTGTTGTTCAGGTTATACCGCAGCTTCTGGCGTACTGCCGTCGGCACGTAATCATAGTTGCGAAACTCGTCGCCGTACAGATGCATCCCGTGGGTGCCCACATACCCGACGCTGAGCGCGGTATTGCCGGGAAGCTCGCGCTGGATGTAGAAGCTCCATTGCGTGACGTAGGGGTCCTTACCTCCGCGCAGGAAGGCCCCCACGACAGTCCCCAGGAACTGGTTGTCATTCTGCTTGACGGCGTCGAGGGGCGGCAAATTGGCGGGCGGAGCGCCGGCGCTCAGCTTGAAGGCAGGCGTTTGAAACGTGCGGTCGCCGGGATACCCCACATAGTTCGCGTACGCCGGGCCGCTGATGGCGCCGTTCTGGTCGCCGAACGCGGCGCTGATGCCGTTGCTGTAAATCAACCCGAAGCCGCCGCGAATTACTGTTTTGCGATCGCTGAAAGGCGACCACGAAAA
>QHZK01000081.1 GCA_003224635.1 Acidobacteriota bacterium
CCCGCCCGCGGTCCGGGCGCCGCAGACGCTCGTGGTTGTCACCGACCAAGGCAAGACCTTCCACGTCCCAAGCTGCCCCTACGTCCACGGCAAGCGCCGAGTGGTGACCGCCCAGGAAGCTGTTCGCGAAGGGTACGTGCCGTGCGTCCGTTGCGAGCGCGCCCTGCTCGGGGGCTAGGCGTGGCAGCCCACGGCATGGCTCCTTATGGCGTGGCTTCTTCATGTTCAGGGACTCGCATTCCAGCGTTGGCGCGACTGCGTGACATTGGAGAAAAGCCCGGCCCACGGCACAAACGCCGTGCTGTGGCTGCCCTCGCTTCTGCTCCTGCGTCACGGCTATTGCCTGTAGAGCTCGGGAAACTGCTCTCGCAGCCTTCGCAGTTTGGGCAGATCGTTGTAGACGATATACGGGTAATGAGGATGGCGAGCGAGGAAGTTCTGGTGATAGCCCTCGGCGGGGTAGAAATCCTTGAGCGGAACAACCTGGGTCACCACCGGAGCTGAGAAAACTTTGGCTTTGTTGAGTTGATCGATAGTGGCCTGCGCGGTTTGCCTCTGATCTTCGTTGGCATAGAAGATCACGGAACGATACTGGCTTCCCCGGTCCGGACCCTGGCGGTTCAGTTGGGTCGGATCGTGCGCCACCGAGAAGAAGACCCTGAGCAAGTCGCTGTACGAAATCTCGGATGGATCGTAGGTGATCTTCACCGACTCGGCGTGCCCCGTCATGCCGGTGCTCACAACCTCGTACTGCGCGGTCGCGGCGCTTCCTCCGGAATAGCCTGAAACGACGCTGGTGACGCCCCTCACGTGCTTGAACACGGCGTCCACGCCCCAGAAGCACCCTCCCGCCAGGACTGCGGTCTGCTCACCCTTGCCCGGTGAGGGCACGGGCTTCGCCGCAAGCTCCGGAATCTGCCCGTGTCCGGTGTTCGACGCCAGCGCGCCGAACGCGGGCAAAAGAACGAGCAGGCGCGCCAAGGAACTGAAACGGTTGATGCCCGAGTTGAGCACGGTCAGACCTCCATATCTCGATCCCTGAGCTCGCCGGGACGATCTCCGGACCTTCCATGACACGCCTATTGGATGGCGAAATCGCACAAAAGGTTCGCTTCGCATTGCGCTGGCCCGGTCGCGAGCTTGTGCTTCAAGATTTCACTCTGGATGGTGGTTGGCGAACCACCACGCAGGTGTCCATCCAGTCGAGGAGCAGCGCGCGCGTCTCTTGCATCGCCGATGCGTCGACGGGTGCAGGCCAGTCGAAAGTCAAAGTCGAAGAGTTGAGAGTCGCACCCCTCAACTTCGGCTTCGCCTGAACGCGCCTTGGAATGTACCATTCGGACGAACAGGGCGCATTCGACTTGGACTTTCGACGTTCAACTTTCGACTGTTTCTGTCACCACCGCGCGCTTGTATTGGCAGGCTTCGTTGTGACAGTAGCGAATGGGGTCGGACTTCTTGGAGAACTTGTCGAGCAGGATCGATGAGCCGCACTTCGGGCAAGCCTCGGCCACGGGCTTATCCCAGGCAGTGAATTTGCAATCCGGATACCGGCTGCACCCGTAGAACGTCTTGCCGCGCTTGGTGCGGCGCACGACGATTTCCCCCGTGCAATCCTTCTCGGGGCACGGGATGCCGAGCGTCTCTTTTTTGACGTACTTGCACTCGGGGTAATTGCTGCACGCCGTGAACCGTCCGTAGCGTCCGTGTTTGATCACGAGGTGGTTGCCGCACTCCGGGCACTTCTCCTCGAGCAGCATGTCCTCGACCGCAGTCGCCGCGCCCTCTTTCACCACGATCTTCTTGGTATTGCGGCACTCCGGGTACCCCGTACAGGCGAGAAAGTAACCAAACCGGCCGCGTTTGACCGCCATGGGCTTGCCGCACTTCTCGCAGTTCTGTTCCGCGACTTCCGGCGCGGCGGGAGCGCCGGTGCCGTACCGGGCGGCGAGCTCGGGCGTCAAGTCGCTGGTGCCGTCGCACTCCGGATATCCGGTGCAGGCCAGGAACTGGCCGTTCCGGCCCAGGCGAATGACCATGGGCTTGCCGCACTTCTCGCACTTCACGTCGGTCGGAATGCCCTCGCCCTTGATGTCGTCCATCTCGCGCTCGGCCACGCGCAGGTCCTTCTTGAACTTCTTGTAGAATTCTCCGAGCGCGTCCGTCCAGGCGACCTTTCCGTCTTCGACATCGTCCAGCTCCTCTTCCATGCGCGCCGTGTAGGCTACGTCGAAAATGTCCCTGAAATTCTTCACCAGCAAATCGCTGACCAGCATGCCCAGCTCGGTCGGGTAGAAACGGCCCTGCTGCTTCTCGACGTAGTCGCGGTTCTGGATGACGGAAAGGATCGAGGCGTAGGTGGACGGCCGGCCGATCCCCTTCTCTTCCAGCGCCTTCACCAGCGTAGCCTCGTTGAAGCGCGGCGGCGGCTCGGTGAAATGCTGTTCCGGCGTGATCTTCTGGAGGCGCAGCGTCTCGCCCTCGGCGACCGCCGGTAGGCGGTGCTTTAACTCTTCGTCCTGTTCCATCTCAGCCCTTTCGTCCTTGCCTTCCTCGTAGACAGCGCGGAAGCCGTTGAATTTCTCAACTGACCCGGTAGCACGGAACAGGTACTCGCCGGCGGCGATGTCAATCGTCGTCTGGTCGAAGATCGCGGGATTCATCTGCGAGGCCACAAAGCGCTGCCAGATGAGTTTGTAGAGCTTGTATTCATCGGGGCCCAGGTGCTGACGGACCGAATCCGGCGTGCGCTCGATCGAGGTCGGGCGAATGGCCTCGTGCGCGTCCTGCGCCCCCTTCTTGCTCTTGTAGCGGACCGGCTCCGCCGGCAGGTACGCCTCCCCGAAATTCTGCCGGACGTAGTCGCGCGCCGCGCCGAGCGCGGTCTCCGCGACGCGCGTCGAATCCGTGCGCATGTAGGTGATGAGGCCCACGGAACCCTCGGCCGCGAGCTCCACGCCTTCGTAGAGCCGCTGGGCGAGCATCATGGTCTTCTTCGCTGAGAAGCGCAGTTTCCGCACCCCTTCCTGCTGGAGCTTGCTGGTGATGAACGGCGGCACGGGATACTGGCGCCTTTCCTTCGTGGTCACGGATTCGACCACGAAGCCAGCCGCCTGGGCGGTGGCTACGTGCCGGTCAGCGCTGGCCTGGTCCGGGACCTCCAGGTCTTTGCCCTGATACTTGACCAGGCGCGCTTCGAACGCCGGAGGGTTTCGGCCTTCGACCAGCGCCGTAATCGTCCAGTACTCCTGCTTCTTGAACGCCTGGATTTCCCGCTCGCGCTCCACAATCAAGCGCAAGGCCACCGTTTGGACACGCCCCGCGGAGATGCCGCGCTTCACTTTTTCCCAGAGCAGCGGGCTCACCTGGTAGCCTACCAGCCGGTCCAGGATACGGCGAGCCTGCTGGGCCTCCACAAGATGGGCGTCGATGCTGCCCGGGTGCTCGAAGGCCTCGCGGACCGCGTCGCGCGTGATCTCGTTAAAGACCACGCGATAAAATTTCATCTTCCGGGAGTTCAGGAGTTCGCGCAGGTGCGCGCAGATGGCCTCCCCTTCGCGGTCAGGGTCTGCGGCCAGGTAGATGGCGTCCGCCTTGCCGGCGGCAGTCTTCAATTCGTCGATGACGTCCTTCTTCGAAGGGATGACGACGTAGTGAGGCTTGAAGTCCTTCTCGATGTTCACGCCCAGGTCCTTCTTAGGCAGGTCCATGACGTGCCCCATCGAGGCCTTCACCGTGTAGCCGGAGCCGAGATACTTGTTGATGGTTTTCGCCTTGGCAGGCGATTCCACGATGACGAGCGATTTAGCCATTCCGCACTTTCAGGCGCCAGGCTTTGCCCTGGCAGGTTGCTGAGAAACTCGCCGCAGAGCGCCGCTACAGCGATTGAGTGTCACCGTATTTCGCAATTCTCAATAGTTTCCAGTTTTCGAATTTCCAGTTTCGAGTCCCCGGTCTCCGACCGAAATCACAGTTTGCGGATGAAATTCTTTCCCGGCAACTGCCGGACCAGCCCGTTCATTTCGAGCTCGAGCAACGTCGCCAGCACGCGCGGCTGCGGCAGCGCCACCGAGCCGCAGATCGAATCCACAAACACCGCCTCATCGGCGCGCAGAGCTTCGAAGACGGTCTTCTGTTCCGGAGTCAAGGACTGCGCGAAGAGCGACGCGGTCTCGGAAGCGGGCACGCCTTCTTCGGATGCTTCCGCCGGAGGCAGAAGTTGCACGCGCACCGAAGCCGGAAATTCTTCAATCACATCAATCCACTGATCGACGAGCTTGGCGCCCTGCTTGATGAGGTGGTTGGGACCGAAGCTTTGCGCAGAGGTAATATTTCCGGGGACGGCAAAGACCTCGCGGTTCTGCTCCAGAGCCAGCCGCGCCGTAATCAACGAGCCGCTGTATTCGGCAGCCTCCACAATGACGACGCCGAGCGCGAGTCCGCTGATGGTCCGGTTGCGGATGGGGAAATTTTCCGGAGAGGGAGAAGTCCCCAGAGGAAACTCCGAAATCACCGCGCCCGACTGGGCGATCTCCTGCGCCAGGCGCTTGTGCTCCCGCGGATAGATCACATCCAGGCCCGATCCCAGAACGGCCACAGTTTTACCCTTGGCTTCGAGCGCGCCGCGGTGGCAGGCCGAATCGATGCCGCGAGCCAGCCCGCTCACGATGACCAGTCTCCGCTCGGCCAGGTCGCGGGCCAGCCGGTGCGCCACCGAGCTGCCGTAAGCCGAAGGACGGCGGGTGCCGACCATGGCCAGCGCGTGCCCGGAAAGCGTCTTGACGTCACCCTGCGCGTAGAGCACCAGCGGCGGATCGGCAATCTGCTTGAGCAGGGGCGGGTAGGCGTCACTCTCGTAAGTCACGATCTGGTACTGAAACTTTGCCGCCGCCTCCATCTGGAGCTCCGCTTCTTTCAGCCCCGCTTGAGAGGAGATGGCTCTGGCCACATGCCCGGCGAGGCCGCAGCTTTCAAGCGCGGCAGCAGGCGCGCCATACACGGCCCCGGCCGACCCGAACCGCTCCACCAATTTGTGGGCGCCACGGATGCCCAGCCCGTCCACGCGCGTCAAACCCAGCCAGTATGTTACGTTCTCATTCTCTTCGCCCAAGGTTTTCTCCGCGTTCCTTGCGACCAGAGAGCTGCACCGGCGCTCTGTGAGGGCCTCGGCGGGGTTTATAAGCGCCAGCGAAACCGGCGGTCCCTTACACGCCAAGCGTCGACCGCCACTACAAAGTGGCGCTTCGTGGCACCGACGTCGGCCACTCGACTCAGCCACACTCCGCCGCCGTTTTGCCTTTTGCGGACTGCTACACGTCCGCGCGACGGCCCCCCCGTCACGAGCTTGATAATACGATGGCAGAAAACAAGGTCGGAGCACAAGAAGAAAATTCAAGAGCAGTGACAAGTGACAAAATAATTGAGTCATTGACTCATCGGGCCATCGAGTCAACGAGTCATTGAAGACCTTGGCCTCGGCAGGCTTTGCCAATGGCTCAATGACTTAATGACTCGATGGCTCAATTATTTGTCACTTGTCACTGTTCTTAAAGGAAGCGCGAGCGGAAATCAGCCTGTCCTTCCGGACCGCGCCGGGACATCACCCATTCGCCCACGTCGGCTGAAGATTCGGAAAGGAGATCGAGCAGATATTTCGGCACACGCATCACCGCCCTCAGCGCCTCGACGCCCCACCATACCAACAGACCCAGCGCTGAGCGGCCAGGGCGTCCGAGGTCCAGCTTGAGGGGATAGCGTGAAGGCAAGGTGAGGTAGCTCATGAAGACGAGCCCTCCATAAGCCACCAGCGCCGCAGCGACCAGGGCAACTTCCACCCCATCCCAGGAAGAGAGCATCGCCGCCTCCAGACCCGCTATCCTCGTTGATTAGATTCAGCAGAGCAGGGCTCAGGCTCGTCACTTGTCACTGTTCTTACGGCCGTTTGATCCCGAACTTTTCGAGGCGATACTGCAGCGTCCGGAAGGTCATGCCCAGCAGTTGGGCGGCTTTGGTGATGTTCCAATTGGTACGCTGCAGCGCTTCGATAATCTTGGCCTTTTCGTGCTCCTCCCAGGAGCCCTCGGGGATAAGCGGACTCGCGGCAGCCCGGGCGGCGGCGCCACCGGCGCCCGACCGCGGACCTGCGGCCAGGACGGGCTCCGGGTGGCGCTCGACGACCTCCGGTGGAAGGTCGCGCAACTCCACCCGTTCACCCTCACCCAGCAAAACGGCGCGCTCGATCGCCATGTCGAGCTGGCGGACGTTCCCCGGCCAGTCATAAGCCTCGAGAGCTTCCAGGGCCTCCGGCGAGATGCTCCTAGCTTCCCGGCCCGCCGCCAGCGACGCCTTGCGCATGAAGTGCAGAGCCAACTCTTTGATGTCCTCCCGCCGTTCCCGCAACGGCGGGCAAACAATCGGGATGACGTTGAGGCGGTAGTAGAGGTCCTCGCGGAATTTGCCCTCTTTCAGCAAGCGTTCCAGGTTCTTGTTGGTCGCAGCGATGATGCGCACGTCCACTTTGATCGCTTCAGTGCCGCCCACGCGAAGAAGTTCCCGCTCCTGGAGGACGCGCAGAATCTTGGCCTGCATGCCCAGGCTTGTATCGCCGATCTCATCGAGGAACAGCGAGGAGAGATGGGCGCGCTCGAACAACCCCTTCTTTTGTTGGTGCGCGTCGGTGAAGGCGCCCTTCTCATGGCCAAAGAGCTCAGACTCGAGAAGCGTCTCGGTGAGCGCGGCGCAGTTGACAGCCAGAAAAGGGTTGGCGTGCCTGGGGCTGTGGTTGTGAATCTGCCGGGCCACCAGCTCCTTGCCCGTGCCGCTTTCGCCCAGGATCAGGACCGTATGGGACGCGGGGGCCACTTTCAAGATCATCCGTACCATCGCTTTGGTGGTGGGCGAGCTTCCGAGGATGGTCTGCTTCAGCGTGGCTAGGTGCTGGAAGACTTCACCCACTACGGCCAGCAGTCTGTCGCGGTCCACGGGCTTTTCCAGATACTGGTAGACTCCTTTCTTGGTAGCCTCAATGGCCGATTGAATAGAGGGGTAGCCCGTGATCAGAACGACGGCGACGGTGGGGTCGGCGGCCACGATCTCGCTCAGCAACTGGACGCCGGTCATGCCGGTCAGGTTCAGGTCGGTGATGACCAGGTCGAAGCGCTTCTGGGCAAGCAGCTTGAGCGCGGCTTCGCCGCTCGGCGCCGTCTCGATCTCGTAGCCTTCGTCCTGCAGGATGTCACGATAGATTTCCCGCTGCCGCCGTTCATCGTCGACAACGAGAATGGATCCTCCGGCCATAAGAACAGTGACAAGTGACAAAAAGAAATTGGATCATCGGGCCATTGAGCCATTGGGCCATTGGGCCATTGAAAACCATCGCCTCGGCTGACTCTGGTTCTTCAATGGTCCAATGGCTCAATGATTCAGTGGCTCAATTCCATCGCGGGCCGTGCGACCGGGCTGGGAAGGGGCAATTCGACCACCATTTCGGCGCCGGCCGCGGCGCTGCCGCTCACGTAGATCCGCCCGCCATGGTCCTCCACAATCTTCCGGGTGATGGCCAGGCCGAGGCCGAAGCCGGTGGTCTTCGTGGAAAAGTAGGGAGCAAAGACCTTCTCGCGTTCTTCCGCAGGAATGCCGGGGCCCGTGTCCGCAAACCGGACCTCCAGCGACTCGTGGTCATCCGGCTTCCGAACGCGCTCGGCGGTGATGCGGATCCGCCCCCCGTCCGGCATCGCCTGGACAGCGTTGGTCAGTAGGTTTAAGAAGCAGGTCTTCATCTGTGCGGCGTCGGCCTGGAGTTCAGGCAGGTCCTCCGCGAGGGCCGTCGCAATCTTGATGTCCTGGGTTTTGGCCTGCTTTTCCACCAGCGTGACGGCGTCGCGAATCATGGCGCGCAAGTCGCAGGGGGCAAGTTTCGGGGGCGCCTGTCGTCCCGCCGCCAGAAATTCATTCACCAGCCGGTTCAACCGGTTGAGCTCCTCTTTAATATTGCCCAGGTTGCGATCGAGCTCGCGGGCTGCGGGTTCTTCGCCGCCACCGCGCTTGGCGCGCATCTGATCGATGCTCAGGTTGATAAAATTAAGCGAGTTGCGGACTTCATGGGCGACGGAAGCCGCGAACCGCCCGAGCAGCGACGATTTTTCCGCCTCGTTCAGCCGCTCCTGCAGCTTGCGGTTCTCGCGCAGGCGCTCGACCATTTGATTGAAAGTCTCAGCCAGGTGACCCATCTCGTCTGAGCCGGTGACGGGAAGCGAAACATACAGCTTGCCTTGCGCCACCTGGTTGGCTCCCGCAACCAACATGTCCACCGGCTTCGTGAAACGGAACGCAAGGTACACCAGAACGAACATGCCCACCAGCATCGTGGCGATTATCCAGAACAACCGGACCACGTAAGCCCGGTGCAAGAGTTGCCCGACTTCCTCGCCCAGGCCGCGCGCCTGGAGGTAGCCAATAACCTTATCACCCCGGACGACGGGGAACTGCACGGAGTAGGTCCGCTGCTCCACGTTTGGATCAATATCCACGTCCTTGAATTCGGCCGACAGGCTGATCGGCGGCTGTTTCTGTGCCGCGCGCCGCTTGGGGATTTTGATTTTCTTTTGCAGCAGTCCCGGGTCCGTGCTGGCTACCACGTCCCCGGTGGGCGAGGCGACGGTCACCGAGGAGAAGCCCCCCGCGTCTTCGAGGGCCTTCTTATAGATCTGAAGAGCCTGATTTTGGTCGCCCGTGGCCGGGACTTGCTGCTGCGTCACCTGGCTGATGGTCAGAAGCCGTGACGTGACGCCAGCCACGTAGGCCTTAATGCGATTGTTCTCCTGGATGTAAGTCCACATCAGCATGGCGCTGGTCGAAGCCATGGTCAGAAACATTACCAGCGCCAAGCGCGTCCGGAAACGAAGATTGAAGACCTTTGTCAATTCCGTCCCAACCTTTCTCTGAGTCTCTGGCGGCGTTCATTCCTTACCATTCTTGATTGTATCCAAAGGGTTGGGCAGGGTCAACGCACAGGGATCAGATCGGGATTCAGGGACTAGGACGCTCGACGCATGCGCTATCGCCCTCTCAGAGATTAGATGAGACCATTCAGCATCTTGCCGATTTCTTCGACCTCTTTTCGAATCGCGCCGGGCTGTTCCTGGCTTAGAGAGTTGACCTTCGAGCAGAACACCAAACGTGGTGTGGATTTACGGCGCGCTGCCCGATTGACCACTGGAAAACCGTTGAGGCAGTAATTGATTGCGTGTTCAAGCCGCTCCCTGATGCCAGATTCACACTGGAGAGACCGCCGCTTGGTTCACCAATCACATTGCAAATCGGCGAAAAACTGATTGCGCCGCTGTCAGCGTCAACGACGGCGCCGCAAATGAGCCGGTCGAAAGCTCCCCAACAAAACCAGCAGAAACAAGAAACCCTCGGCGCACTTAATGTGCCTTGATCCCAAACTGGCCCACTACCGTCGAGTCGGATCATGTATACTGATTAACCCGGCTGTTTTGAGGATCAGGGATCGAGGAGATCGAGGACGGGTTTCGATTTTCAAGCTTCCAACTTGGAAATGAAGATCAAGGTGCTCTTTTTCGGGCTGACTCACGACCTGACCGGTCTCGCACAGGAGCACGTCGAGGTTGCGGACGGTGAAAAGCTCGACGACCTGTGCTGCCAGTATGAGCGGCGGTTCCCGCGCCTCAAGGAAATGGGCGGCGCGCTGCTTACCGCCGTGAACCAGGAAATCGTCCGGCGCTCCTGGCCGCTGCGCGATGGCGACGAAGTGGCGTTTCTGCCGCCGGTGAGTGGCGGCGCGCCGGGGGTGCCGGACTTCGGGGATTTCTACCGGCTTACCCGCGAGGCGATCCTCACGGCGGACCTGGCCCGGCCGCTCAAGGCGCCCGAGGATGGCGCGGTGGTAGTGTTTGAGGGAATCGTCCGCGACAACCTGCGCGGCCGAAAGACGCGTTACCTCGAGTATGAGGCGTACGAGCCCATGGCGGTGCGAAAAATGGAGGAGATCGGGCGGGAGTTGAAGGGGAAGTTTTCGATCGGCCGGGTCGGGATAGTCCATCGCCTGGGGCGGCTTGAAATTGGTGAGACCAGCGTCGCCATCATTGTCACCGCCGGGCACCGTCGAGCCGCGTTCGACGCCTGTCACTATGCGATCGACCGCCTCAAGCAGATCGTTCCCATCTGGAAGAAGGAGTACTTCGAGGACGGCGCCGTGTGGGCGGAAGGCGAAGGCCAAACATGGGTGTTGGTGGAGGAGCGGGGATAAGGCAGAAGTCAGAAGGCAGAAAGCAGAAAGCAGAAGAAGCACGGTGGTTTCTGATTTCTAGTTTCTGCTTTCTAGTTTCTGCTTTCTGATTTGTTCGTCATGGAGACCTACCTGAATGCGGCGGCCGAGATTGCGCGCGAGGCGGGCGCTTTGCTCGCGCAACTCTTCGACCATCCCCACGAGATTTCTTACAAGCGCCCCTCGGACCTCGTGACCGAAGCTGACCGGCGCTCTGAGGCGCTCATCGTTGACCGCTTGCGCAGCCATTTCCCCAAGCACGCTATCGTGGGTGAGGAGGGCGGCGGCCAGCAGACCGGCTCCGATTACTGCTGGTATGTCGATCCGCTCGACGGGACCACCAATTTCGCTCACGGCTTTCCGGTGTTCTCGGTGAGCCTGGGCCTCGTCTATCGCGACGAAATTATCGCTGGGGTCGTGTATGATCCCGTGCGCGAGGAGCTCTTCACCGCCGAGCGCGGCGCGGGAGCCTATTTGAACAGCAAGCGCATCCGCGTCTCAAAGGTCGGGAGTCTCTCGGAAAGCTTGCTGGCCACGGGTTTCCCTCCCTCCGCCGACAATAACAACCTCAACATGCAATTGTTCTCCAGCCTCACGCGACTTTCGCACGGGATCCGGCGAGCCGGGTCGGCCGCCTTGGACCTCTGTTCGGTGGCGTCGGGACGGCTTGAAGGCTTCTGGGAGCTGAAGCTCAATCCCTGGGACAAGGCTGCGGGGTCGCTGGTGGTGACGGAGGCGGGTGGGCGCGTGTCGGACCTCGCGGGAGGGCCGCTCAAGCTCCTGGGGGACGAAATTCTCAGCTCCAATAGCCTCGTGCACGACGAGATGTGCCGGGTGTTCGCCGAGATGGCAAGGGCTCGGGCCAGAGGCTAGCTCCCACGCGGCTGGTTCAGAAGAATGCCGGCAAGGTCTCATGTGGCGATGCACGGCGTGGCGAAGAATCTCGTTATCGAGCAGCTCGGCCACGTCTGAGGTTCTTCGTCGCCTGCTCGGAGCTACAGGGCTGGGGGAGTAGAAATGGAAAGACGTGCAGGCCCTCGGCGACCGCCGAGGCGCGGCGGGCTCGTGACCCTCTCGCTGAACGGCCGGGAACCGGCTCGATCGCCGCGGCTTTTCTCCCGCGATCCCGAGATCTCCCTAACCGACATCTGGCTGAAGCGGCTGGCTGCCGCCCATGACGGACTGAGGATTGTCCACCTCACGGACATCCACCACAGCCTTTATACGCCGCTCCGAGAGGTCGAGCGCGCCGTCGAGCTGACGAACCGCCTGCGGCCTGATGTCGTGGCGCTGACCGGCGACTACGTCACCCTTTCGCCGGACTATATCCGGCCGGCGGCCGAGGCGCTCGGAAGGCTCCGGGCGCGGCTGGGCGTCTTTGCGGTGCTCGGCAACCATGACTTTCAGGTGGACGCCGAGGAGACGACGCGGGCGCTTCGCACGCAGCGCATTCGTGTGCTGCGGAACGCGCACTTCGCCCTGCGCCACGGCGCGGCGACGCTGTGGATGGTCGGGATCGACGACATCTGGTACGACGCCGACGACCTGCGCGCGGCGGTGAAGTCCGTTCCCGCGCGCGACGCCAAGGTCTTGCTGTGCCACAACCCGCTGGGGATCCATCGGGCCGCCGCGCACGGAATCGACCTGGTGCTCTCGGGTCACACGCACGGCGGGCAGGTGCGGCTCCCCGTCGTGGGTTCCGTGTACGGGCGATCGAAGCTAGGGGTGCGGTTCGTCGACGGCTGGAACCGCCTCGACGGCACCCAGATCTACGTGAATCGCGGCATCGGCAAAGTGCTCCTGCCTGTCCGCGTCGCGTGCCCTCCCGAGATTGCCTGCCTCAGACTGCGAAAGCCATAGAAAGTCTGTGGGACTTCTGTTATACCGTGCAGTCGGCTGAGGCGGAATGGACATCCCTCGACTGATCCGGAAGAAGCGCGACGGTGAGGCGCTCTCGCGAGAGGAAATCCTAGACTTCGTCGAGTGCTACACGCGGGGCGGAATCCCGGACTACCAGTGTTCGGCGCTCCTGATGGCTATCTATTTTCGCGGGCTCGATCCGCGAGAGACCGCCGACTTGACCGAAGCCATGATACGTTCCGGGCAGGTGCTCGACCTTTCGGAATTCCCCCAGCCCAAAGTTGACAAGCACTCGACGGGCGGCGTGGGCGACAAGACGTCGCTGATCGTGGCTCCGGCAGCCGCGGCGGGAGGGCTGCTGGTGCCGATGATTTCCGGGCGCGGCCTCGCGCACACGGGCGGCACGCTCGACAAGCTGGAATCGATTCCGGGCCTCAACACGCGCCTGACGCTCCATGAGTTCCGCCGCGTCCTGGGGGCTTGCGGTGTGGCCCTGATCGGCCAGACGGACGAG
>QHZK01000082.1 GCA_003224635.1 Acidobacteriota bacterium
GCCGTGATTCTTGCGACGAGGGTAGTTGTTGGGTATAGCTTTGGCGCTGCGCTGTTTTGCGCGCCCGGCCGAGCCGCCCCGAACGCCGGTCTCCAGCCGCCGCAGTTCCGCCTGCCAACCTTGGTGGCCCCGCTGCGCTACAGCGTCAGTCTGACCCTCGCCCCCGACCAAGACACTTTCACCGGGCAGGTTGATATCGACCTTAACTTCAAGGAGGCCAGTTCAGTACTCTGGCTGAACGCCGACAAGATCACGGTAAAGGACGCTGCGCTGACGGTGGGCGGTCGGACGCTTACCGCCAAAGCAATCACACAGCCGAAGGACCTGGTGGGATTCTCGTTCGACCAATCGGTTGAGCCGGGCGCAGCGACATTCCACGTCAACTACGAAGGCAAGGTCAGCCGCAAGGATATGCAGGGCATTTTCCAGGTCAAGGACGGCGACCGGTGGTACATCTATTCTCAATTCGAAAACATCTCGGCGCGACAGGCCTTCCCGTGCTTCGACGAGCCGTCGTACAAGGTGCCCTGGCAACTCACGCTCAACGTGCCGAAGGACGACGACGCTTTCTCGAACACGCCGGCGCTTTCCGAGACCGCCGGCCCCGGCGGCATGAAGACCGTCAAATTTGCGGAAACCAGGCCGCTGCCGAGCTACCTGGTGGCGATCGCCGTCGGCCCGATGGACATCGTTGACGCGGGTCACGCGGGCGCGAACAACACCGCGCTCCGCATTATCGTGCCGCGCGGCCGGGGCGCGGAAGCTCAATACGCTGCTCGGACGACGCCGGACGTCGTCAATCTCCTCGAGAAGTACTTCGGCATTCCCTACCCCTACGAAAAGCTCGACGAGGTTGCGATTCCCCTGGCCAGCTACGCCATGGAGCATCCAGGGCTGGTGACTTACGGGGCGGGATTCTTCCTCTCCAAGCCGGACGAGACGACTCTGGGAAGAAAGCACGGCGTCACCAGCGTGATGGCCCACGAGCTGTCCCATCAGTGGTTCGGCGATCTGGTCACGACCGCATGGTGGGATGACATCTGGCTGAACGAAGGTTTCGCCTCCTGGATGGCGAACAAGATCGTCAACGACTATCACCCCGAGTGGAAGATGAACGTCGGCGAGCTGAACGGCTACCAGGGCGCGATGGGCACGGATGAGCTGGTGAGCGCCCGCCGGGTGCGGCAGCCCATCCTCTCGAACAACGACATCGCCAACGCTTTCGACGGCATCACCTACAACAAAGGCTCTGCGCTGCTGAACATGTTTGAGTCCTACCTGGGCCCGGACAAGTTCCGCGAAGGCATCCGCCGGTACCTCCGCAAGTATGCCTGGGGCAACGCCACATCAGGCGAATTTCTGGACGCGCTCAGCGGCGGCAACGCCGCCATCGTGCAGGCATTCTCCACCTTTCTCGATCAGCCAGGCGTCCCGCTGGTCACAGCCCAGTTGAAGTGTGATGTCGGGACTCCCCAGCTCGAGCTTTCACAGCGGCGCTTCCTGCCTCGCGGCTCCCAAGGGTCAGCCGGCCAGACCTGGGATATTCCAGTCTGCGTCAGGTATCCAGCGGGCGAGGACGATGCGCGCGAATGCACTCTTATGACCAAGAAGACTGAGGTGATGCCTCTCGGCAAAGCCAAGGGGTGCCCGGAATGGACGTACGCCAATGCCGGTGAGGCCGGCTACTATCGAGTGCTCTATGCGGACGGGATGCTCGGGGCGCTCTTGAAGGATGAGAAGACGCTCACGCTGCCCGAGCGCGTCGGCCTGATCGGCGACATCGCCGCCCTCACCGAAGGCTATATGCCCATGGGAGACGCCATGGCCCTCATGCCGAAATTCGCGCGCAACCCCAGCCGCGAAGTGGTCGCCAAAACGCTGGGGATTGTCGGCGCCCTTGACGACCATCTCGTTCCCGAAACCCTCAAACCCAAGTATCGCCGTTATATGTCCGACCTCTACAAGGAGCGCGCCCAACAACTAGGCTGGAGCAACAAGGCTGGGGAAGATGATGACAGCCGGCTGCTGCGCCCCACCCTGGTCGATGCCGTGGCCAACCGGGCGGAAGACCGGGAGATGATCGAGGAAGGCAGGAAGCTGGCGCTGGCGTGGCTGGACGATCACAAGGCGGTGGATCGCGATATGGTGGCTGTGGTGCTCAACACCGCCGCCCGCCACGGCGATCGGGCGCTCTTCGATCGCTTCCGCGCGCAAGCCCGAAAGGAAACAGACGAGGACCTGCAGAGGACGCTGCTCGACGCCATGGGCTCGTTCCGCGACCCGGCGATTGTGAAAATCGCGCTGCCCCTCACCCTCAGCGACGAGTTCGACAGCCGCCAATCGCTGGTGATTCTTTTTGGCGCCACCGCACCCGAGACGCGCGACATCGCCTACGACTTCGTCAAGCAAAACTGGGACACGCTCGTCGCCAAGCTGCCCACCGACTTCGGCGCTTTCCTCCCCTTTGTGGCCGGCGGTTACTGCGACAAGGAATACCGCGCCGACGTGGAGCACTTCTTCAAGAACCGCTCTACGAAATACACAGGTGGGCCTCGCAACCTGGATCAGGTGCTGGAGACGATCAGCCTCTGCGCGGCCAACAAAGACGCAAACGAAGCGAGCGTGGCTGAGTTCTTGAGGAAGTATTGACGGGACTGCGCCGGGACATGACGAAAAATCGACCCCGCTTTCTGCCCTTCTCCTGTTCGTTGTAGCGGGCAATGCTTAGGCGTCGGCCGGGACCAGCGAACCGATCCCAGCGCCCACCTGATCTTGGATCTGGACGCGAGGGGCGCCCCTTACCTTGTCCGCCGACCGTCGATCCGCACTCCATTTGAGCGACGCAGGAACCGAGCGAGGTTTGGTCATGGGCGATTAAGGTAAGGGAGCGGACTCGCCGCGAGGTTCGCAAGGCTCAGAAAGGCATTGGGGAAAAGGCCCAGATAAAATATCCCGACCACGCTGACCGCGAGCGCCGCACGCAGGGGCCAGGGCACGACCGCAGTCGAGACGTTTGTTTCACCCTCCCGCATATACATCACCACGACCAGCCGCAGGTAGTAGTAGACGGAGACGACGCCGTTCAGCACCGCGATGACGGTCAGCAGGATGAGATGGGAATGGACCGCCGCGCGGAAGACATAGAACTTGGCCAAGAAGCCTGCCGTGGTCGGTAAACCCCCGAGGGACAGCAGGAACACGGTCAGGCAGGCTGCCACGCCCGGCTTCTTGTAGGCAAGCCCGACGTAGTCCTCGACCTCGCTGCGACGTTCGCCCGCACCGGCCAGGTGTGCAATCAGGACAAAGGCTCCGAGGTTCATGAGCGAGTAAGCCAGCAGATAAAAGAGCACGGCGGAGGTCCCTTCGCCAACACCCCCGACCGCGGCCGCCGAGATTCCCACCAGAACATAACCGGCGTGGGCGATCGCAGAGTAGGCCAGCAGCCGCTTCGCATTCGACTGCCTCAACGCTGCAAGGTTGCCCAAAGACATGGTGAGGACCGCGGAGGCGATCCACACGACGCTGAAGTCCATCCGACGCAAACCGAAGCCGCCGAGAAAAATGCGCAGCACGGCGGCAAACGCTGCTGCCTTCGGCCCCACGGACAGAAACGCGGTGACGGGCGCGGGCGCTCCCTGGTACACGTCCGGAGTCCAGATTTGGAACGGGACAGTCGAGACCTTGAAGGCCAGCCCCACGAACATTAGTATCATGGCCAGCCACACGAGCCCGGGGTCCCCAACGGGGTGGTACACGCTCAAGACTTGATGAGGTCCGCCCGTGCCTTGTGCGCCGTCAACAATCTGGAGGCCTTGCTGGCTCAAGGCCACCAGCTTGGTCGTGCCGGTCACGCCGTAGACAAAAGCAATCCCGTAAAGGAAGAAGGCCGTGGCAAACGAGCCCAGCAGGAAATACTTGAGCGAGGCCTCGTTCGATCTCGCGTCGTGGCGCCGGAAGCCGGCGAGGATGTAAGTCGAGATGGAGGAAATCTCGAGGCCGATGAAGACCATGATGAGTTCGGTAGATGCGGCCATGAAGCAAGCGCCCACGGTGGCCATCAGCACCAGGGCGTAAAACTCCCCGCGGTTGATCCCATCTCGCTTGAGGTAGTCCGTCGATCCGAGCACGGTCAGCGCCGCGACGAGCAGGAAGAGGAAAATAAAGTAGAAGCTGAAAGGGTCCGCGGAGACGGCGCCGTTAAAAGCCGGCCCGGGAGAAAGGGAACTCTCGAAGAGGGCGGCTTCGGCGGCGATCACTCCTGCGAGCGACAGCCAGGCGAGCAGACCCTTCTGCCTCGGTGGAAGGAACGGGTCCAGCACCATGACCAGGACCGCGAAGCCGGAAAGCACGGCTTCCGGAAGCACGCGGAGGATGTCGATGGTGTTGACGCTGGTCATCGCGCTCGCTCCGCGCGCCGGAACTGGTAGCTCGCCGGCGGCCGTCGCGCGTAACTGCTCGTTCCTACGCGCTCGATCACCTGCCCCGCCATCGAGTCCATGCGTCGCAGGAAGGGCTGCGGATAAATGCCCATGAAGAGGATCACCGCGACCGCGGCGGTCAACATGATCTTCTCGCGGAGGTCGCAGTCGGGAAGATTACGGCTCTTGTCGTTCGTCACCTCGCCGAGGAATACTCGCTGGTACATCCAGAGGAGATACACTGCCGCAAGCACTACGCCGACTGCGGCCAGCGTCCCGAAGAGGGCCCTAGCATGAAAGGCGCCGAGGATGATCAGGAATTCGCCCACGAAGCCGTTCAGCATCGGCAGTCCGAGAGAGGACAGAGCGACGATCATAAAGAACGTGCTATAAACGGGCACAGTCGTAGCCAGCCCTCCGAAGTCCTTGATAAGACGGGTATGGCGCCGGTCATACAACATCCCTACCAGCATGAAGAGCGCGCCGGTCGAAACACCGTGATTGACCATCTGGTAGATGGCGCCTTCGATGCCCCTGAGGTCGAAGGCAAAAATGCCGAGCACGACGAAGCCGAGGTGAGCCACGGACGAATAGGCGACCAGTTTTTTCAGGTCCGGCTGGACCATGGCGACAAGCGAACCGTAGAGGATACCGATGATGGCGAAAACGCTGATGAGGGGCGCAAACTGCTTGGCTGCGTCGGGAAAGAGCGGCAGGCAGAAGCGGAGCATCCCGTAAGTCCCCATCTTCAGCAGGACGCCCGCCAGGATCACCGACCCCGCCGTGGGCGCTTCCACGTGCGCGTCGGGGAGCCAGGTGTGAAGCGGAAACATGGGGACCTTGATCGCGAAGGCCAGGAAGAACGACCAGAAAAGCCAGGTCTCGGCCGATGCTGGCAGCGCCTGCCATTTGTCGGGCAGTTCGCGCAGGATGGTCACGAGGTCGAAAGTGCCCGTCACGTTGTAGAGGTATAGAATCCCCACCAGCATCAATGCGGAGCCGGCCATGGTATAGAGAATGAATTTGACTGCCGCGTACACGCGCCGCTCGTGTCCCCACACGCCGATAAGGAAGTACATCGGGATCAACATCGCCTCCCAGAAGATGAAGAAGAGGAAAAGGTCGAGGGAAACGAAGACGCCGATCATTCCGGTCTCGAGCGCCAGCAGGAACAGGTGGAATTCCTTCACCCGCGTCGTAATCCCTGACCACGAAGCCAGCACGGCGAGCGGCGTGAGGAATGCCGTCAGCAGCGTGAGCAGGACGCTCAAGCCGTCAACGCCCACGTGGTAATGCATGGGCGGAGAAGAAATCCAGGGATGGTCCTCGACGAACTGCATCCCCGCCTGACCGGAGCTGAAGTGAAAGAAGAGTCCGACGGCCAGCACGAACGCGCCGACGGAGAAAAATAGAGCCGTCCCGCGGATGGCCGCGGCGGACTCCCTCCGGTCAAAAGCGATCACAAAGGCGCCCGCGAGGGGCAAGAACGTCAGAATCGTCAAGTAATGGTTCATCTATCGGTCTTCAGTTTTCAGTTCTCAGTTCTCAGTTTTCAGTCAAAACAACCGCTGCCTTCCCAAAGCCTGAACTCTATCGACTCAGAAGCTGCGAACAAATGCTTCGGGGCTACAACAACCTCACGCAAAAGCGCAGAGTCGCAAAGGTGCACAAAGGGAACAGGGGGACTCCCCCTTGCGATTCTTAGCGCCTTGCCTCTTGGCGTGAGGCCGCTGATTTTCCCACAGCTTCTCCCCAGTCGGATTCGGCGCGCGAGCGCGTCCAATCGTGCCAACATTGCCGAAGCATGCGGCAGAGAGGGATACTGAGAACTGAGAACTGACAGAACTGACAACTGACAACCTCACTACCGGAAGGCAATGTACGCCAGCCACAGGACGGCGCCCAGCAGCACCCACGCCGCGTAGCTTCGCAGGTTGCCGGACTGCATCCGCCGCAGGACGCCTCCCACGCCAGACGTGGCCCGCGCCGTGCCGTTCACCAGGCCGCCATCGATCAGGCTGGCATCCATGGCGTGCCAAAGAACTTTTTCCGAGCCCGCACGCACAGGACGGACCACGAGCCAGTTATAGAATTCGTCGACGTAATACTTATGCACCAGCAGATCGTATAGTACGCTGAACCGTTCGGCCAGGCGCTCCGGCCACTCTGTCGACTTCAGGTAGAACCACCACGCGGTCAGGATGCCGAGTCCTGCTGCCGCCAGCGAAAAGGCCATCAGGACGCCCGTGCTGGGACCGTGTTCCACTTTGACGGTGGCGCTCGCGCGCAACAAGGCTTCGGGCGATTCGAACACCCGCGCCAGGTACCGGTCGAAGGCTTCGCTGCCGCCGAGGGGCTTCGGCCAGCTCACGTAACCTGCCACGACCGAAAAGAAGGCGAGCGCGATGAGCGGAGCGGTCATCTTCGAACTGCTCTCGTGTACGTGGCGCGCGAGCTCAGGCGGAACTCGCGACCGTCCGCAGAAGGTCATGAAAACCGCCCGGAACATGTAGAACGCCGTCAGCCCCGCGGTAAGAGTCCCGAGCCAGTAGAGCCACGGCTTGCCGAGCGGGCCTTCGTAGGCGCCCGCCAGGATCTCGTCCTTGCTGAAGAAGCCGGAAAACATTGGCACGCCGCTGATGGCGAGCGTGGCGATCAGGAAAGTCCAGAACGTGGCTCGCATTTTGTGGCGTAGCCCGCCCATTTTTCTCATGTCGAGCTCGCCGCTCATGGCGTGCATGACGCTGCCCGCCGCCAGAAACAGCAGCGATTTGAAGAAGGCGTGCGTCATCAAGTGGAAGATTCCGGCGGCGAACACCCCGGCGCCGCAGCCGAGGAACATGTATCCAAGCTGGCTGATGGTGGAATAGGCGAGCATGCGCTTCAGATCGTTCTGGCAAAGCGCGATGGTAGCGGCGAAGAACGCGGTCGCGCCGCCGATCGCGCCGACGATCTCGAGCGCCTCGGGGGCGCCGGCGTAGAGGACGTTCGAGCGCGCCACCATGTAGACGCCTGCCGTCACCATGGTCGCGGCGTGGATCAGCGCGCTGACGGGCGTAGGTCCTTCCATGGCGTCCGGCAGCCAGACGTAAAGCGGGAGCTGCGCGGATTTTCCGACCGCGCCCAGGAACAGCAGCAAACAAATGGCCGTCAGCGCGCCCTGACCCTCGCCAAGCGGAAGCGACCGGACGCGCTCGAAGACGTCGTGGAAGTCAACCGTACCCAGCGTCCAGAAAATAAGCGCGACGCCGAGGGTAAAGCCCACGTCCCCGATCCGGGTGACGATGAACGCCTTCTTGCCCGCATCGGAAGCGGACTTCCGGGTGAAGTAGAAGCCGATCAGCAGATAGGAGCACAGCCCGACGCCTTCCCAGCCCACAAACATCAGCGGATAATTTCCAGCGCTGACCAGCGTCAGCATCATGAACAGAAAGAGGTTCAGGTAAGCGAAAAAGCGGTAGTAGCCGCCTTCGTGCTCCATGTAGCCCCGCGAGTAGAGATGGATCAGGAAGGCGACAACCGTGACCGTCGAGGTCATCACCAGCGTCAGGCGGTCGTAATAGAAAGCGAAGTCGGCGCGGAAGCTTCCTGACTGAATCCAGGTGAAGTAGGTGTGCTGGAAAAAGCCTGCTTCAGGCTCGGGATGCGAGAACGTCCAGGCGCTGAGCAGGGCGAAAATCATGGAGAGGCCGGCCGCGCCGCAGCCGATCGCGGACACTGAAGCCTGGGAGAAGCGCCGTCCAAAGATGCCGTTGAGCGCGGCGCCCGCGAGCGGCGAGAGCAACATCAGTAGGAGCAGGGTCTCCATAGGGCTAAGAGAGAAGTCAGAAGCCAGGAGTCAGAAGTCAGAAGAAACGATGAATGATGAGTGGCAATGGGATTTGTTCGTCATTCATCGTTCAACATTCAACATTCTCGACGACTTCTGACTCCTGACTCCTGACTTCTGACTCCTGTTCTTACATCTTCATCGAGTCCACATCGTCAATGCTGAGCGACTCGCGGTTCCGGTAAAGGGCGATAATAATGGCCAGACCCACCGCCGCTTCGGCAGCGGCCACCACGATCACAAAGAAGACGAAGAGCTGGCCGTCCAGATTACCGAGCTGGCGCGAGAACGCCATGAAGGCCAGGTTCACGGCGTTGAGCATCAGCTCGATGCACATGAAGATGGTGATCACGTTTCGGCGGATGATGAACCCCGCGACGCCCAAGCCGAAAAGGATCACGCTCAAGGCCAGGATGTGTGAGAGCGGTATCATGGCTCAGGCGCTCGATTTCAGGCCGCAAGCTTCCGGCGCAGGCGCCGGCGTGGAGGCGACTGGCCAAGCCCCGTCGGGCCGGCGTTGTTGGGCAGCCGAGGCGCTATCGTCGGAAATGCCGGAGTTGCCGCTCGAGGCGGCGGATGTTTGCCGTCCGAGATTCGGTGTTCCGCGTCGGGGATCATCTCGAAACCTCAGAACTCTTTCTTCGCTAACACCACCGCGCCGAGCACCGCGACGAGAACCAGGATGGACGTCGCCTCGAAAGGCAGGACGTAACCTCGAAAGAGAAGCTCGCCGATCGGTCGAGGCCCGCCACTCGGGGCCGCGACAGTTGCAGGGTTCGCGGGAAATGCTCGCCAGACGAGCGTAAGAACTTCCAGGACGAAGGCAGCCAGCAGCGGCGGACCGAGCCACCGCGCCACGCGGCTGCGGTCGGTGGGGGCTTCCTGTCTGGCGTTCAGCAACATGATGACCAGCACAAACAGGACCATGATGGCCCCGGCGTAGACAATCACTTGGATCATCGCCATGAATTCCGCGCCCAGCAGGAGGTAGACCACCGCGAGCGCGCAGAGCACCACGATCAGCGACAGGGCGCTATAGACCGGCTTTTGCTGCAGGACGACGCTCAACCCGGCGGCGACTGCCACCGTGGCGGCGATGTAGAAAAGAATTTCCATCGGTCGCGTAAGTAATGAAAATGGTGAGTACTGGGCAGCCGCGGTCAGGGCCTTTCTGACCGTGGGCTTTGTTGTCCCGTCCAGAACCACGGTCAATCTGAACAGCGATCGACCGTGGCTACTACCCCTTCGTTAGGCGGTTGCCCACGAGACGACGAAACTCGTTGCGAGCACGTTCAGCAGCCCTAGCAGCAAGAGAAACTTCCAGCCGAAAGCCATCAACTGATCGTAGCGGAAGCGTGGAAGCGTGCCGCGCATCCAGATGTAGAAGAACAGGAAGCAAAACACCTTCAGACAGAACCAGCAGACCGGCAGAACCACTCGCAGCCACTCCGGGCCGAACACCGGCCCCAGCCAGCCGCCAAAGAACAGCAGAGTGGCAATCGACGAAACGGTAACCATGTTAGCGTACTCGGAGATGAAGAACAGCGCGAACTTGAAGCTGCTGTATTCGGTGTGGAAGCCTCCCACGAGTTCCGTTTCGCCCTCCGGCAGGTCAAACGGCACGCGGTTGGTTTCTGCGACCGCGGCGGTGAAGTATACCAGGAAGCCCACGGGCTGCACGAAGACATTCCAGTGCGGAAGGAACGTATTGATGCCGCCCAAGCGCCAGCTCCCGCTCTGGTGCTCGACGATCTCGCGCAGGCTCAGCGTGCCCGAAAGCATCAAGACTCCGACCACCGCAAGGCCCAAGGACAGCTCGTAGCTGATCATCTGGGCCGAAGAGCGGAGCCCCCCGAAAAGCGGGTACTTGCTGTTCGACGACCATCCCGCCAGCGCGATGCTGTAGACGCCCAGCGAGGTTACAGCGAACACGAAGAGGAGCCCCACGTTCAGATCGGTGATCTCAAAAAGCTCATGCCCGTGGAACGTGTAGGACTCACCGAAGGGAATGACTGAAATTGAGAGGAAGGCCAGCGTAAAAGCCAGGAAAGGCGCCAGCCAATACACCAGGCGGTCGGCGTCAGAAGGGACGATGTCTTCCTTGAACAAGAACTTCAGGCCGTCGGCCAGAGGTTGCAGCAGACCGTGGGGGCCCACAAGATAGGGTCCCCAGCGCGACTGGATATGAGCCACGACCTTGCGCTCCAGCCACACGAGGTAGGCAATGGCCGTCAGCAGGATGAAAAGGATGACCAACACTTTGCCGACGGTCAAGAGCAGGAACGACTGCAAGTCAGAATGCGTGTCCATAGGGTCGTTCGGTTGGGCAGGGCGCGGTCCTGACCCTTTACCGTGTTCTTGAGTAGCGCCGCCCTTCAGGACGGCACCTGCGGGGCTGAAGCCCGGCGCTACGCCGAAACTAGAAAATCGTCCCGACGGGCTTCTTCGCTTCGCCCACAGAATTCAGGGCGGAGCTATACCGGCTGAGCGATCCGGAAGTGAAGAGTGAATCACGGGAAGAGAAAACGAGGTCAGGCCGCTCGAGCGCCGGCGGTGATCCCTCGGGCCGCGTGGCGATGGCCCGGCCTGCGAGCAGGCTGGGAAGCGCGATCCCGTAACCGGGCACCTGGACGATGATCTCCCGCAAAACATCGTCAGCCGAATTGTAAGGTAATCCCCGGTCAAACCGGCGCGCGAGCGCCAGCAGGATCTCAAGGTCGCTGCGCGTACCGGCCTTGCGCATGGCCTTCTTGATCGCCTGCACCTGGCCGCAAGTGTTGGTGAACGTCCCGGCCTTTTCCGCGAAACTCGTCGCCGGCAGGACCACATCCGCGAGGTCGGCCGTCTCGGTCGGGAAGAGTTCGGCCACCACCAGAAAGCTGAGCTTGCCGAGCATAGCTTTGTCGAGCTTGAACGTCTTGACCGGATTCGAGCCGAAGACGAGGAGGGCTTTGATCTCGCCCCGCTCGATTCCAGCCAGGATCGAGCGAGTGTCGCGTCCTGGTTGGCTCGGAATCTTCGCGCCCCAGACGGATTCGTAGCGCTCGCGCGCCGCCGCATCCGTCACCGGAAAATAGCCGGGCAGCGTGTGCGGAAGCAGGCCTATATCAGCCGCGCCTCGCGAGTTGGCGTAGTCCCCAAGAGCCAGGAAGCGAGTACACCCCGGAAGCGTCAGTCCCCAGCGGACCAGCTCGTCCACAGCCGTTCCCTGAATCTCACCGCCGAAGATGATGATTGTGTCCGACTCCGCCTTTAGCTTTCCGCGCAGAGCGACCAGGTCGGCAGACCCGCCATCGGTGGCAAGCGCTCGAACGGCCTCGCCCTCCTGGCCCGGCGCCACCTTTACAAACCGCGACGCCTGACGCAGCGCGAGCTTGATTTCCGAACTGTTGATGACGTAGAGCCGCGCGCCGCGCTGCCGCACCGCCTGACGGATCTGGTAAGCGAGCAAAGGATGCTGGTGAGTGGGGTCATTGCCGATAAGCAGGATGCCGGAAGCCTCGAAAATATCCTGCATCGTGGCGTACCGGTCGGTAGCACGGGCAACAGTTAGCGAGCGCACCAGGGACGAGTAATCTGCGGTGCGGTGATGGTCGATGTTGTTGGTCCCGAGCACCGTGCGCGCGAAGCGTTGGAGGACGTAGTTCTCCTCGTTGGTGGTGCGGTTCGAGCCGATGACGGCGACCGAATCGCTGCCGTGCTCGGCGATAACCTGCTTCAAGCGCTCGGCAGTCAGGCTGAGAGCTTCTTCCCAGGACGCCGGTTCCTGGCGCCCGTTGCGGCGAATCAATGGCGAAGTCAGTCGCTTTTCGCTGTTCACAAAGTCCCATCCAAAGCGGCCCTTCACGCACAAGAACTCACCGTTGATGCCGGAATGGTCGCGGTTGTTGGCGCGAATGATCTCGTTATTGCGGACGGAAAGCGTCGTCTTGCAGCCGTCGCCGCAGTGGCTGCAGATGGCGCCCGTGTAGGTGAGCTCCCAGGGCCGCGTCTTATAACGGTACGTCCCGCTGGTAAGCGCGCCCACCGGGCAGATGTCGATGCACATGCCGCACTCTTCGCACTCGAGCTGGTCGCCCCGGTTGGGGATGATTTCGCTGTGCGCGGCGCGGAACCCAATGCCGTAGGCGTTCACGTCCATGCCCTCGTCGCAGACGCGGATGCAGCGGTAGCAAAGAATGCAGCGCGGCCAGTCGTAGTAGACGAGGTTCGAGAATTTCTTCTCCTCGTGGTGCAGCTTGCGCTCCATGAAGCGCGTCTCCGAAGCGCCGTAGCGGAAGACCATGTCCTGGAGCTCGCACTCGCCTCCCTTGTCGCAGACGGGACAGTCGAGCGGGTGGTTGGTCAGCAGGAACTCGAGCATCGCCTTGCGAGCGTTGGCGACCTCATCGTTTTCGGTGTGGACCACCATCCCGTTGCTGGCTACCGTCGTGCAGGCGGTCTGCAGCTTGGG
>QHZK01000083.1 GCA_003224635.1 Acidobacteriota bacterium
CATGGACCAGTTCATCTCCGCCCTCGGCCGCCGCGACCACGCCCTGTTCCTCGATTGCCGCGACTTGAAATACCGCCACGTGCCCTTGCGCGGGGACGTGAAGATCGTGGTCTCGAATTCCGGCGTCAAGCGCGCCCTGGCGCACTCGGAGTACGAAGTTCGGGTCAAACAATGCCGCCAGGCTGTCGAACAGCTTCGCTCGAGCGGGCTCGAAGTCCAGACCCTGCGCGACGTGAAGCTCGCGGACTTGATCGCGAGGGGCAAGTCCCTGGACAGGATCGCGCTCAAGCGAGCCAGTCACGTGGTGACGGAAAACGACCGCGTGCGCGAGGCGGTGAGGATGCTCGAGCAGGGCGACCTGAAGTATTTCGGGAAGCTGATGAACGACTCGCACAAGAGCTTGCGCGACGACTACGAGGTCAGCTCCAAGGAACTCGACGCGCTGGTGGAAGTTGCCTGGAAGCAGCCGGGCGTGCTGGGCGCGCGCATGACCGGGGCCGGATTCGGCGGCTGCACGGTCAACCTGGTCGAGCGCGACGCGGCGGAAGCCTTTGCGGAAGCCGTCCAGAAGGGTTACCAGCAAGCATTGGGTCTCCGCGCCGAGGTTTACGTCTGCCAAGCCTCCGACGGCGCGCTGGCAACGTAAGGGTCGAAGCAGAGTACCTCAAATTTTTTGTCTCATGCGTCCCATTTGTCTCCATTGTCTCAGATTTTCATGCTACGCTTGATCCTGCCCGGAAGACCGGGCAAGGGAAGGAATCAGGGTAGCGTGCGCAATGGGATCCGGTTCGAGGGACTAAGCGTAAGGGAAACGACGACTTAGCTGTGAAAAGCAGGTAAATCGAGGCATTTTTTTGGCGGGGAACAAAGCCAATATGTCCCATAGAATCAGTTATTTAACCCAAAAGTGGCTTGAAAACAAAGCCAATGAACTTGTACTCGTTTTTCCGAGCGGATTCCACACCAAAGCAGGCTAACCCTCCTCCCTCGCCAGGCGTTTGAGCGCTTCGCCCTCCACCCGCATGTTAAGCCACTCCTTGACGACTCTGGCTCCAAAGGACTCGTAGAACCGGATGGAAGGAGCGTTCCAGTCGAGGACTTGCCACTGGAAGCGTCCGCAGTTGTGCTCGACGGCAACTCCCGCCAGATGGACGAGGAGGCCCTTGCCGATTCCCTTGCCGCGGAACTCCGGGCGCACGAAGAGGTCTTCCAGGTGCAAGCTGGGGCGGCCGAGCCAGGTGGAGTAGTTATAGAAGAACAGGGCGAAGCCGGCGGGCTTCCCATCCCACTCCGCGATGAGGACGCGGAACTTGGGTTCGGCGCCGAAGCCGTCTCGCGCGAGGTCCGCCTCCGTCGCGGTCACAGCTTGAGGCTCGCGCTCGTATGCGGCGAGTTCGCGGATGAACTCGAGGATCAGCTTGACGTCGCTTGAGGTGGCCGGTCGGATGTTCAGCATCGCGAGTTGTAGGGGCGCTCTATGAGCGCCGAAAAACGGCGGTCCCTTCCAGGGCAGACTTCGACCGCCGCTACGCAAGAAACACGGGCGAGACGCCCGCGCTCCCAGGGATTCTTGAGCGGCGAGCGCCACTACTTGATCGGCCCCCTGATGAGAACAATCAACACGCCGAGGGCCAGCAAGACCAGAATGACAACCGGCAGACCGATTCCCTCCACAAACGGGCAGAGAGCTCGCGGGGTCTTGCGCCGGACCAGATACCACGGGAAGACGATCGGCCACAGGAACAGCGCCCCCAGCGCCCAGCGCAGCGGTCTGGGCACGCCGCGCCGGTTCGCGTCGTAGAAGACCCACGCCGCGCAAAGCATCTCGACGCCGCCCAACACAAGCTCGGCCTTGATCAGTCCCCAGCGGCGCTCGGCGAGCCCGGCTGCCAGAATTCGGACCAGCAGCAGGACGGCAAAGAGGAGCCACGGGAACCGTACGTTGCCCGTCGCCGGCTGAGCCTCGAACGGTTGAAGCTGCGGGGCGCGGGCTGACGCCGCTTTGATTTGCGCGGGGTCGATGGGTTGCTTGCAGGCGACGCACACGCGGCACAGGGGTCCGAGCATCTGGCCGCAGGCGGGGCAAGGAAACGCTTCATCCGGGAAAGCCGCCCCGGAAGCCGAGGTCGTACGCGCAATTCGTCGGCTCGCTGATTCGGGCGCTCCGCTTCGGTCAATCATGAAATGGCTCAATCGCCAATGGCTCAATGACTCAATGGGCGCCGGTCTCGTTCCATCCCTCGTGGTCCTTCCAATCGAGGACTTGCCAGTGGACCTCGGTGCGTCGAAGCCGGTCGAAGGCGCGCAGGCTCCCTTCAGCGCGATTACCGTCCTGCGACTGATAGTACCAACCCGCTTCCTGGCCAAGAGCCGTAGCTTCTCCGGACACGAAGAATACGTTCTTTTGGTAGCGGTACGGCGCGTGGACCTGCGGTCCCGGTCCGTAACTCTGGTCGGTCAGTAATATTGTACTCGATGGAATGCTGCCTTGGCGAAGCAGTTCCTGCATCGCCTTTACGACGAACCAGTTGTTCGTACGGTGGTCCACGTGGCGCTCGTCGGGGTGCCCGGTGTAGATCACTTCGGGCTTGAACCTCTCGATCAATTCCTTGGCCATCTCGACCACCGGCTCGCGAGCGTAGGGAAGATTCGGGCGAGCGAGGCCCTCGTAGGGAGCGCGGTCGCTCGCGAGCATTACCGAGAGATAAGGGTCCGAAGCTTTAACGTCGTCGTACCAGACGTGGCCGGACCCGCCGTCGGGCAGCCCCAGGAAGTAGATGTCCTCCGGCGGCACACCCAGGTGGCCGAGCGCGCCGCGGGCCTCATCCATGCGCAGGGCGCCGAAATTCAGGCCCTCAGCGGGGGCGCAGGAATGCTGATAGTAGCGGTCGCAAGAGCCCGCGTCGCCGCTGGTGAAATACACAAAGTGAATCGGAATGTGGTTTTCGACCGCGGCGCGAATGACCCCGTGGTGAGCGCCTTCGTCATCCGGGTGCGCGCAGAAAATCAGGATCGACTTCGGCAGCGGGTTGACGGCAAGCTCGAGCGTGTTGGTGGCGAGAATTGCGCCTGAGGATTCGCTCACCTGGACTTCGGCGCGATAGACTCCGGCAGACTCAGCGGGAAACCGGAACGGGACGCTCTTGTCGACTGTAGCGCCGGGACCGAGGTCGAGCGCGTCAGCGACTGCGTTGCTCGCCAGCTCCGAGCCGTCGGGACCGAGCAGGCGGGCACGGACTGATACCCCGCGCCACGGCGCCGACGTAGGGTTGCGGACCGAGAAATTGACTGTCGCTTCGCTGCCCGAAGCGAACATTGTGTGGCTGTGTTCGAACTGGATTGCCGGAGAATCGAGCTCCGGCGGGTAAAAGCGCCGGTAGGATGACGTGTTGATCGAGCTGAGATCGGGGTGAAGGTACTGCATCGGCAATCCCGGAGGCCCGGCGTAAGGCCTCGGCGAATCGACTCCGGGCGGGCGAACGAAAACGATCGGCGTAAAGGCGATGTCGAGCACGTTCTTCCGCTCGCGGTCCCAGACCACGACCGCGTATTGGGATACGGTGGGCTGTTTCACGTCCGCAGCCACCGCCGCCCGTGCGGACCGGATTTCCTTGGCGCCGCCTGCGGGCAGCGAGAGCGAGTCGGCAAGCGTGACGGTGTCCACGTCCGCGCGTTCGGACGTTTGCGCAATCCAGGGCCAGTAGCGCTTCGAGAATTCCACTCGCAGGCCCGAAAGGGGATGGTCCGCGAGATTCTTCAATGCAACCACCGCCGCGACCTGATCGCCGGTGGTGTAGAAAGTCTTGTCGAGCTTGATTTCCTCGAGGTGAACGACCTTTCTGTAAACCGCAAAGGACCCGGTGCGCACCGGATTGCCGATCGACTGATGAGGCCGCGGGTCCCTTTCGGCGATGTCGATTTCATAGCGTCCGGTTCGAGCGTCGCGGGGCACTCTCCAGAGATCGAAATACTCGGACGGGTCCTTCGCGCTCGATAGCAGAAGCGAATCGGGCAAAGGAAGGTCCTTCGCAACCGGCCGGCTCTCACCCGCGTATCGTATGGTCGCTACGAGTTCTCTCGGGACAGCGGTCGGGCGCTCGGCATCCGTGCCGGGCGCTGGTTGCGCGAGCCGAATACGGACTTGGGAGCCGACGTTGTAGCTAGTTTGGTCGGGGACCGCTTTGAGGGCGGCTTGGGACCAACCTTGAGCCGAGCCGAGCACGAGCGCTGCGACGAGGACAAGAGTTCTCAATGCTGTTCGGCTTAGGTTTCTTCCCACGATCATCCTTAGCGATTGTAGTTGTGCCGGGCGGGCTTGTACAGGAATTACGTTGACTGACGCCTGTGCGACAACCGGAGTTGTAGCGGCGCGCTGCGTGCTTGAAAGGCACGGCTACTGCGGCAGTCCGCCGCCGGACGTCACATTGACCCGCAGCGTGACCGAGCCGATCGCTTTCCCGTCCGCCTCGGCTCTGTAAGTGACCTCCTGCCACTCCGGTCCTTTGGAAGATGGCGCTACTGCGGCAGCCTGGACAGGATACACGTCGTGCGCGGCGACCGGATACCGGGCCGTTCCGGTCCTCTCCGTCCAGCCTTGTGGCAACGCCACGGTCAAGGTCACCTCGGCGGACGCAGCCGAATCGTTGCGGATCACGAGCGGGACGTGCAGAGTCTCGCCGGCCTGGACGCTTACTTCGGGCGTCGGCAACAGTCGCGCCAGGAGTTCAAGGTCGTGAGCCTTCCAGAATTCTGGATAAAAGGCCCACGGGCCTCCCAGCTCGAGAGACAAACCGTCGCGCTGCTTGGGCTGATAACCACGAACAGGAGAGTAAGGAACAGCGGCTGGGTCGATTCCTTCGAAGACGTCTCCGGTCGTCGCGGACTTCACGAGCGATTTGCCGAAGATCAGGCGCACCGGTTGCTTGAAGAACTCAAAATTCCCCGCAGCCAGCGCCTGCTTGGCGAGTTGGCCGGTGTCTCCTTGGGTAAGATGGAAGCGCATCTCCTCGGCGGCCATTCGATAGTAAGGAAGGTGGCGCGAAGGAGAGACGTCCGTCGTCCGATACTCGGGTCCCTTGCCTTCCAGGAAATCGGTGTGAGAGGCGTCCGAGAAGTAGTAGATTTTCTTGGGCTGCCAGGGACGCAGTCCCTCGGTCAGATTGCTGATGCTCGTCCGGTTGCGGGGCGCGGAGACCTGTTCGGGAAACACCGTGGGATCTCCGGCCAGATCGAACGCCTCCGTCGCGATCACGCCGGCGGCCTGGTGGTCGTCGTGGTTCTCGCCCGCCACGTAGTCCGGCAGCCAGGTCAGGACCACTTCGGGCCGCGTCAGGCGCACCAGGCGGACCGCCTTGCCCAGCGCGGCGCCGTGATTCCACGTCTCGAGCGAGCGCAGGACGTCCTGGCCCGGTGTATCGGGCCCGTCGAGGAACCAGACGTTCATGATGTCGAGAAAAGCGCAGGCGCGGCGAGCCTCGATCTCGCGCTCCGCGCCGAGCGCCGCGGCCTGCTCGTATCCCATGGCGTTGCCGCCACCGTCGCCGCGAGTCCCGTAAATCACGGCAACGCGCTTGTGCTCGTCGTAAACCGCTTTGGCCAGGTAGGCGCTGACCATGGTCTCGTCATCCGGATGGGCGACGACCACCAGAATGTCGGCCTTGAAGCGCTCGTCGGGCGCAGGACTCCGCGGCGCCTCAGGAACTAGTCCGTCGTCGGCGGTGCGTGGTCCGTTATTCCTGACGCCGGGGTAGCGCGTCAAGCGCGGTTGCGTATATAAGCTTGCGAATGCTGCGAATACTGAACCGCACAAAATCGAGTAAACAAGAGATCGGATTCGCATCGGTTGAGTGGACCTCCTGAAAGTTTCTCGAGCGGTCTGCGACCGCCGACTTTTGTTATACCCGAATATTTGCGAGAGGGCCTCAGCATATCTGCAAGCGGAATTCTTGGCGTATACTTCTGCCCGCTCAGTCGAGGGAGGACTGCTCATGCACAACATGCCTGGTTCGCGTTCTCTAAGCCGCAGGAAGTTTCTTGCCGCAACGGGTGGCGCGCTCGCGGCCGCGCCCGTTGAGGCCCGCGGAGCCTCCGGCATTCAAACCAGTTTGGCTCCGGATCCTGACGCGCCGATCGCGCTTCCGGCGCTTGTGATTCCTGCTCCGCCTGCTGTAGCGCGCAAAATACCCATCGGCGTCTTCGACCCCGTTTTCTATCACCTCACGCTCGATGCCTTCCTCGACAAGCTCGCGGCGCTCGGGCTCGAGGCGGTGGAGGTCGCCACGTCGGATTATCCTGCGACGCCGCACTGCCCGGTCAAGGAGATGCTCGACGATCCAGCCAAGGCCCGGGCCTGGAAGCGAAAGTTTGATGACCGGAACATCCGCATTGGCGCATTCAGTTGCCACGGGAACCCCCTGCACCCGGATTCGAGAATCGCCGAGCGCGACCGGGAGGCCTTCCATCGGACGGTGTTGCTGGCGGAGCGACTGGAGGTGCCGGTGATTGTGGGTTTCTCCGGCTGCCCGGGCGACTCCGAGAGCGCCAAGCACCCCAACTGGGTCACTTATCGCTGGCCTGACGACTTTGAAGAGGTCGTCGAGTGGCAGTGGAAGGAGAAGGTGGTCCCTTACTGGAAAGAAGCTGCCGCGTTCGCGCGCCAGCACAGTGTGCGAAGGCTGGCGTTCGAGATGCATCCCGGCTTCGTAGTTTACAATCCGTGGACGCTCCTCAGGCTGCGCGAGGCCGTGGGCGAAGAAATCGGCGCCAACAACGACCTGAGCCACCTGTTCTGGCAAGGCTGCGACCCCGTCGAGGTGATTCATTTGCTCGGCAAGCACGGCGCGCTTTTCCACGCCCACATGAAAGACACGCTGGTGTTCAGGGACAACGTGGCCAAGTATGGGCTGCTCGCCTTCGAGCCGCACGACACGGGGCGCGACCACTTGTCGATGGTCTTCCGCGCCGTCGGCTACGGTCACGGAGCGAACCTGTGGAAGGATATCGTGAAGGCGTACATGGACGTGGGCTACCAGGGCATCCTGAGCATCGAGAACGAGGACCCGTTCCTGGCAGGTGAGGTAGGCGTCGAGCGCGCCGCCTACGTCTTGAAAAACGTTCGGGCGGAGCTGCTCACGCAAGACGGTAAGTAGTAGGTAGTAGGCTGCATGTAGGGGCAAGATGGTGGGCAGTAGGTTGCATGTTGCGCCTGCGTGTGGCGGCGTTTCCCCATCTACTACCCACTACCTACTACCTACCCCCTACCGTTCTACGCTTCACGCCGCTTGCCTGCTGAGTTCTGCTTCGGCCACAACCGGCGGACGCAATCCGGCGAGCGAGAGCGCGTAGTAAACGATAAATCCCACGATGAAGGACCAGAGCACGGCCGGACGGTCGGCTTTCACCAGCCCCTCGGGCACTCCGGGAATCTTGTCCAGAATGCCGACGAGGAATCCGACGGCCCAGGCGATGTACCCGGCCCAGTTGATGCCCAGTCGCGGTCCGGACCACTTGTTCCCCGCCAGGATATAATCGGCGGCCATGGCGCCGCAAATCGGGCCGAAGGACGCGCCGACAATCTGGAAGAAAACGATCAAGTGCTGCGCCACACCCGTGATGGCGAGGAGGGCGCCGATCGTGACTCCGACCAGCGTGGAGACAGTCTTGGGAACCTTGGGCAGCATCGTGCCGAAGCTGTTCGAGGCGATGAAGGTGCAGAAGCAGGTGGGGGCCAGCGAAGCGGCGGCGAAGAGGAAGAAGATGATCGGCGCGAGCGCGCCCACGCTGGCGATGGCCGCGGCGTAATCAAAGTTGGGCGTGCCAGTCTTGCCGATGAAGCCTGCCACCGAGAGCAGGGGCAGGCCGCCCGCCACCACAATCGCCAGGGCGATGCCGACGAGTCCTCCCCATACGATGTCTTTGCGGTTGCGGTTGTTCATGCCGAAGTCGGCGCCCGCCGCTCCTGCCGTGGCGAAGAAGCCGATCACGATGCCGAGCATGGCGAGGAAACCGTTCAGGGGATCGTCCTTGGGGGGCTGGTAGTTCGAAATGCCGTCCTTGTTCGCCCAGAAGACGATCAGGATCATAATGAGCGGCACCCAGTTGAGCACCTGGGCGACGCGGGCCACGTAGGCGATGCCCTTGATTGCGATCCAGGCCAGGATGTAGGCCCAGAGCAGCGCGATAATGATGAACAGAGTCTTCGACTGCTGGTGCAGACCTTGCATGATGTAGTCGGTGGCGAAATACGTGGCCACAGCAAACCAGCCGAGCTGAAGCAGGCCCATCAGCAGTCCGGGCATGACGTAGCCGCCCGCGGTCCCGAACGTCGAAGCGCCGACGACGTAGAGCGGTCGGCCTGTCTGCATGCCGAGCATGGCGGGGACGTAATAGTAGAGTCCAAAGCACAGCAGGCCCGCGACGACGAGTCCGAGCAGAGCAACGCCGAGACTGGCCTGGCTGATGGTGGGCCCGGCAAGTCCGAGGTAGAACGCGACCCAGAGGAAAACCCCCGCGTAGGAAGGCGCGGTATTCTTGTACCAGGGCCCGCGGTTCGCGGACGGGTTCGGGACCGAGGCTCTGATGTAATCGGGCAGCGTAGTCGCCATGTGAACTCCGGGTTGGTGGAATTCGTTCGGCGGCAAGCATATTCAGGAGTCGTGTCGAATGCAAGCGGTTTGGAGTAAAAACGTCAGTGGTCAGTAGTCAGTTGTCCGTTGAAAATCGAAGGAGGAGAGGGAACATGCTGAAAGAATTCAAAGAATTCGCCATGCGCGGAAACGTGCTCGACATGGCCATCGGGATCATTCTCGGCGCGGCCTTCGGAAAGATCGTCACCTCGCTCGTGAGTGACATTTTGATGCCGCCCATCGGGCTTTTGCTCGGCAAGGTGGACTTTTCGAGCATGTTCGTCAACATCTCGGGGCAGCAGTTTGCGAGCCTTGCCGACGCCAAGAAAGCGGGCGCGGCCGTGATCAGCTACGGGGTCTTTATCAACACGGTGATCGATTTCCTCATCGTGGCCTTCGTGATCTTCCTGCTGGTCCGGCAAATCAACAAGCTCGAAAGGCCGAAGGCCGCTCCCGCGCCCTCGACCAAGGAGTGCCCGTACTGCCTCTCTGGCATTCCGCTCAAGGCCGTCCGCTGCCCTCAGTGCACGTCCGACCTGAAGGCGGCGTGAAGAGATTGAGTCATTGCGCGATTGTGTCATGAGCCATCGAATTTCGAGTTTCGACTTTCCAGTCTCGGATTTGGAGTTTCAATGGCCCAATGGCCCGATGACTCAATGACTCAATTTTTTCTTACTCGTCTTTTCCCATCTCTGCTGAGAACACCCGGTAGCCGGGATTCGGGGGGAACATCTCGGCGAGCAATTCCATCCGGCGGCGCAACTGAGGGAGGGGCAGGTGCTCGGCGCCGATTCGAATTTGCACGTCGTGCCAGAGACCGTGCACGTACTCCGCCATCGTGCTGATGAAGGAGACGGTACGGTAGTGCTCGAACGGCGCGCGGCCTCGCCGCGGGGAGGCCCGGCCTTTCAGGAGCGGCTGCTTGGCCCGGACGGCTTCCTCATCCATCTCACCCGTGACGCCGCTGCGGAGCTCTTCTTCAAGCAGCGCGGTGTACCGGTCAAGCTCCTGGCTTGTGAGCCTCGGATGGAGCAGTTCCGCGATGCTGGCCAGGAACTCGAATCCCGTATCGTGGGCGTCCAACTCGTGGCAAGGCAGGACTAAATTGATGCGCCCGTCGGTTTCCGACCAGACCGACGAGTGCGTCTCACCCTTGGGCTTCGAAAAGCAGACCATATCGCCGGTTCCCGAGCACGATACGTAAGGCACCACCAGCACGCGGAGGCTCCCCAAGCGTTTGGCGGCGGCTGCGGGGACGGCCTGGGCGGGCTCGCGGACCATGGTGCGCTCTTCTGCAGGGGTCAGCGGCACGGCGGAGTGCATCTCCCAGTCGTGGCTGAGGTGGGAGATTGGAACAAAGGTGCGACGGATGTATTCAGCGACGGAGAGGGTCTGATTCTCCGCTGAGTGCTGATCGTTCAATGCGCACCCTCCTCGTGAAACATCGGCCATACTCGAAGGGCTTGCCGACACGGGACGATTTCCTATTTTGAAGGATTAAGCGCCGGGTGTCCAGAATCTGCTTACGCGGACGGGCGCGCGTGTAGGTGCTCTGGCGGTGAGTTCCCCCAAATCCGCGGTTCGAGATTTCGAGGACGGCGAGGCGAACAGGTTAGAGGAGGACTCTCGTGCCGGTCATTCGGCTCGACGGTCAACGACCCGACGTTGGCTCATCTGCCGACCCGGCGCCTGTCGCGGTGGACCGTTTGGTTTCGAGCGCTCTTCGCAATTCTCGCGTGAGCTTACGCCGGAGAATCTTGCGCCGCCGCTCTCGGCCAAACCTGGCTTTGTCGCCATTTCTTTCCGACATCGTTCCTCCCTCGTTCGCCCTATGCTTGGGCAGAGACAGCGGCTAACTCGGCAATCGCGAAAGATCCGGTCGCCCAGGCATACCTGCGGGCGTGGACCGCCTGCGTGAGGACCACGAGACTGGACACACCAACCACCATCTGCAAGATTATTGCGTAGCTCGCAGAGGACCGTCATAACACGGCCAAGGGCAATGCCGCAATGGAGCCTCGTTTCTTTGTAACAGATTGTTTCCTCTTCGCCAAGAGAGGGCGGTCTAGTCCGCCCTCACCGAACGAGAAAGACCTGTCCGCTTCAGACTGCAACGCGAGCAGCGATCTTGTGGAACGTCGAGTTCGAAACCTCATAGGTCTCAACCTCAGGAGTTCCCTCAACCACTTTCGCCAAGGCTCTCAGCACTTGTGGGTAGGTTGCGCGGCTGTAGGCCTCCGCGTTCTCTTTCTGGTCCCACAAGCTGATTGCCACCGCTTTCGTTCCGCCCGGGGCGACGAACGTAATTTCGTCCTGGAAGCCTTTCTGTTTTTGGAGCAGCGGGAGGATTTCCTTCTCGATTGTCTGAGTGAGCTCCCCGACGCTGTTGGGCTTCAGGTGCAAGGAAACATTTCGAGCAAACATAGTCAACCTCCTTGGTTGTCGTCTAAAATGTTGGGATTTCAGGTAAACCCGACTTAGTTTAGAACATCTGGAAGAAGTGACGTAGATGCTCCCTTCGTTAACTACAATGAGTGAATTAACTTTGCTTGTCAAGTGAAATCTGAGATATTTCCAAAAGGGGAAGAGATCTGCCTAATCGAAGGAAGTCAAGCGACGGAGGCAACCCGTGGACGTTTCTTTGGTAATCAAGCACCGGCTGAAAGAACTAAGTCTCGAGCAGCGGGACCTGGCAAGCGCCGCTGAAGTTACGGAGTCCTACATATCGCAGTTACTGACCCGGAAAAAGGCGCCCCCCGCGCCTGACCGAACAGATATTTATGAGAAGATAGGCAAATTCCTGAAGCTTCCGAACGGTGAGCTGGCGAAGTTGGCTGGGCTGCAGCGCCGGGAAGAATTAAAAAGAAAATGGGCAGACCCGCCCGCGCCGTTGTTTCAAGGCGTGCGAGAGTTGGTTCTTCGCAAGTGTAGTGCGGACAGACAGAAACAAATACGGGCGATTTTTGAGAAGCAGCCGTTCGGCGAACTCGAGCGTCTGGTCACCCAGAATCTCTTGGACGTAGTCAAAAGAGTTGCCAAAGAAGAATTGCAAAGTGAAAACTGGCTCCACCTGGTGGCTCGGCTCACCAACCGAAGCTACGAAGATATGCGAGTCGCCATTCTGGAGTTCCTGGACACGGACGTCTTCGACGTGTCGATTGAAAACTGTGTGTCCTTTCTGGATCCGCTGATCGAATCCTGGGACATCGACCTGGCGACTTTTGGCATGGACGTTCTCCTGAACCACAGAGTGGCGCCGGGACGGCGTAAGAGAATTGAGTTTGTGGAAAAGGAACCCGAACCAGCTTTCGAGGAAGAGCCTGGCCTCAAAGAATTCCTTAAGGATGCTTCGCTCAGCGGCGATGCTACGGAGGAAGAAATCAAATTCCTCAGAAGGCTGAGGTTCAAGGGAAAACGGCCCCTTGCGCTCTACTATTACCGGGAGCTGCAAAATCTCAGAGACCCCCTGCATTTCCGCACTCCTCGGCCGTGAAATCCAGTTCACGGCAGGACGCGGAATCCGAGTTTCAGGCCCACACCAGATGGGGTCAGGCCCAAACGTCATTTCGGCAATTTCGACGCTATTTGACCGCCACCACGATCAGCGTCGCATCATCTCGAAAAGGTCCGCCGCCGAATGCTGCGACAACTTCCAGGATCCGCGCCAAATCAATGGCGCGGAACGTATGCTTCACATTGACCCGGCGAGGGTGTTCACCCGCGCTTTAGGCGGGCACGCCGCATGCTTGGGCAGAAGGCAAGCGCGTGCTCGAGTGCTTTTTCCCTCGGATCGCCCCCTGCGCCTTTGTCTTGGCGAAACCGGACGGTCGGGGAGTTCACCGGCATTTCCCCTTTTCTGTTGGCTAGGCGGCTCGCGGGGGCGTCGCTCACCCCTTTTCGGGGGACAAGAACGATCATTTTAGAAATTCGTCAATGTAGGCGTCGTCTTGTGCGTCGGCAAGGTCCGTGGTATCACCCAGGATAGTGCGATACTGATATGGACCGCTGAGAGCAACAATCCGGTTCATCCAGTTCGCAGGGTCAGTCCACAGAACCGGCCGGTTGCCCATGGCCTTAACAAGATCTTCAAGGTCCCAATGAAGCGCAAAGCCGGGAATCACGGCGTCAAACAAATCGGTATTCAGCGTGTTCTCGAGAGCGGCACGAAGGCTGTAGGGTGTTCGATCCAGCCAGACCTTGCCGATTCGCGGGTCGACCGCAGCCGCCAGCAAAAGCCAAACCCCTTTGACACCCCGGGCGCCACAATGAATGGAGGCCGGATCGACGTCGCTGCGGGCAGACAGAAGATCAACTCCGCGTAGAATGTCATGGGCCCGCATGGCCGGCAAATTGAGCCCGATCTGGTTGGCGCGTGAATTGGTGATCCAATTCCCGACAAATGGCGCGTGCGTATCCTCTCCCGGAGAGTCGCGCGGTTCGAGCGTCAAAACCACGCGGCCTTTGTTGGCCATCCTTTTCGCCAAGGAATCCGTGGATGCAGCCTGAAAGTAAGGGCCATGATCAGCCACCAGCAACACCGCCGGTTTCCGGCCCGAGGGGCCAGCGGGTCCGGAAGGTGACGACGGGATGTAGAGATTCGCTTCAATTTCAATTCCCGGCTCACTCGCGAATTTGATGTGCTGGCGGCGAGCTTCCCCAGTGTTCGACTCATCCAGCACGTTCATTTCCGGCGCGGAGCTGTCCGAGGGAATCCCCAGCCTGCGCAGTTCAGCCTGCAGCTCAGGGATTGTTCCCTGGCGTTTCTTGGCGTGAAAATCGTCGAGGATCAGTTGGTAGAGTTTGCGGCTCCCCGGGATATCCTCGACATGGCCCGTGGGTGTGACCAGCAGATCGAAATTGGTGTAGAGATGTACGGGCTGTTCATGAAAATCACCCCGACCGTCTTTGAGCCAGCGGATCATCCACTGATAGACGGCTTCTCGACTTACCAGGGGAGTGCCGTGGGGACCCGGTCCGACGAAGAAGGCTAGCTTGTCCTCAGCTCCGTAAATGCCGTACCAATGTCGAGCTTCCTCATAAACCAGCCGAGCCCCTGCGGGCGTGAAGTAGTCACCCTCGGTCGCCTGGATGAGCCAGGGCGTGGGCGCCGTTAATTCCACATAATCCGCCACATCGAGCCCGCGCGCGAGAAATTGGGGAAGGCTCATTTCGGTATCGGGGTCTGGGCCGGCAAACAGTAACTGATAGGAATTGGGATAGCAGGCGGGAACGACCGCTTTGAGCCTCGGGTCGAGAGCACCAATGAAGGTCGTCAATGCCCCACCCCCCGAGCAACCCGCAGCGCCAAGACGCGTGGCGTCCACATCGGGCCGGCTGACCAGGTAGTCGATGCCGCGCTTCGCGTCCCAAATGAAGAAGCGGGCTGCACTCTCGGCAATCAGAATCGACTGGGCGCCCGCCTGGATATGCTCGGGAACTGACCAGCCCCCCAAGGGTCCTGAGAGTTGCGGGTCATACGACTGCTCCCTTTCGCCTTGACCAATCGGATCGGTCGCCAACACCACAAAACCTTTCAACACCAGATTGGCGGCCGCTCTCTGCGGCTCGGGCTTTCCTTCCTGGGTGTGGCCGGACTGAAAAAGAATGGCGGGGTAACGGCCGGGCTGGTTGGGCCGGTAAAGGTCGCCGGTGACATAGAAATTCGGCAGACTCTGGAAAAGCACTTTCTCGATGGTGTAGCCGTCCGCCTTGATCTCACCCGTGACCTTGGGATTCAGCGGCCCGTGGTAGTCGGGCAGACCGCCCAAGACTTCCAGCAGGGTTTCGCGAACCTTTTGTTTCCGGCGCTCCGCCTCGGCAACCGTGTGGATCTGGTCGATAGTCCTCTGCCGCTCTTGGAGCTGCCGCTGCGCGATTTGGTCCATCCAGCGGAGAAGAGGGTCGCGCGTGGGTTCCTGCGCAAAAAGAGAGTCGGCAATGAAAAAAGTCGTACACAGTAAGGCGATGTTCACCAGTTTCATGGGGTGCTTCCTCGCATTGGAGTCGCTGCCGTCCGCTAGATGCAGGGCTAACGCGCCAAACTTCCGCTGGGGGCTGGTCCCATGAGTTGCCGCGCGTTATCCTCGCATAGTGCCTTTTGAGAAGCCTCGTCCAGGCCAGATTCTTGCACTTTGAGCAGGGCCGACTCAAAATAAAAGAAGGGATAATACGATCCGAAAAGCACTCGTCGCAGCGGAATCTCGTGGACCAGGCGCCCGACTCCGGCGATCCCTTCTACCATAGAGATTTCAGCATAGACGTCGCCCGCGGAGAGCGCCGCCCGATAGCGCTCCTTGCTGATATTTGAAGCGCAGTTCACAAGCTCCAAGCGCAGGCCCGGCGTGCTTTTCACCACCTCCGCAAGCGGGGCAATATCAACTGGAGGAACACGCAGAAGCGGCGGCTGCGTTCGCACGTCCTCCATGCATGAGGCCAACTGTACGATAAGCCGGCGAGCGGTCGCCAGCTTCAATAACTCCGCAAAGACCGGATCGTGAAGGCTGTACCCATGATAGTTGGGATGCAGGCGGATTCCCGGCATCTTATGCTCTTCCTGGCACCGCCGCAGATCATCCTGCCAGCCGGGAAGCTTGGGGTTTATTGATCCAAAGGGTACGAGAATGCCTTGGCCGTAGGCGCGGCAGGCTTGGGCGAGCCGCATGTTTACGCTGGCGATATCCCGGTGCAGCATCCCGTCGAAGCTGCCTGCCCAAGCTTGCACGACGTTCTGCTTGCGCAGCTTGGCGGCCAGATCCCGAGGCTCGTCGCCCTCCAAGTGTCGAAATGGCCAGCGGGAAAGGTACACGTTGGTATCGATAATCACACTTTGTAACCTTTCACTCGCAGGATCGGCGTCAATAACCGGCGCAAGTTCCCGCCCAGGATGAGCTTCTTATCGGATTCCGAGACGTTGGCGCCTTCAACCTTTGCGATCTGCGAGGCGAAACTCCGGCCTCCCACATCACTGCCGTAGATTACTCTTTCCGCTCCCAATTCACGCACTGCCATCTCCACAAATCCTGACGTTGGATCAGATCCTGCGGTTCCGGCGTACACGTTCTTCGCGTCGCGAATAGCGCGAATCGCCAGCTCCCAGTTTCCTCCTGTGTGGGCGCATACGATCTGAAGTCTGGGGTGGCGCTGGGCGAGTTCGACGACGTCGAACGGCGTGGATTCGCCGGGCTCATTGCCGCCGGCTTTGAGCCATTCGTGTTGCAGGATCGGCAGATTCATGGCGACCGCCCGCTCGGCGATGGGATCCATATCTCGAACGTTCGAGCGCGCCTCAGCCTCGATCTCCCCGATGCTGACCATCGGGCCGTCCCGCACGCAGCGATCAAACTCCTGCAAGCTGAAGTCGAGATAGACCGGGCTTAAATACACAGAGCCGTAGGCGCGATCGGGAAAAGCCTTCACAGCTCGCATCACTCGATCGTTTTCCTGGCGAATTTGGTCCGGGGTCGGATGCTCGTCGGCCGAATACCCTTGGGAAAGGATGAGTCGCTCCACCCCCACTCGATCCATGCACCTTACCAAGAAGGCCATGCGCTCCTCGGGTGTGTCGCCGGGCACCGAACCAAGATGGGCATGCTGGTCCCAGATCCGCATGTTCCCGCTCAATCCCGAGTCGCCACGGAACTCCCAGGGCTTAGCCTGGGCAAGCGCCAAGGCGGAGCCTGAGCAAAAACCTTTCAGAAGGGTTCGCCGGTTTAGCATTACGGTGGCTTCGATTAATGCCCGATGTTATGACAGAGATCGCAGTTCACCGGTGCCTTTCGCAGCTTGTGGCAATCAACGCAGGCGACCATGGAAACTTCCTTTTCCTGCCAAAGATATTCCCGGTCTTTCACCTCACCGTGGCAGACCGCACAGGCCACGCTTGCATTGATGTGCTTCTCGTGATTGAAGAAAACAAAGTCTGGAAGCGTATACACTCGGGTCCAGGAAAGGAGGTTGTCGTCTCTTTGGACCCGGGCCAGTTTCTGGATCGCCGCGCTATCGGTTTTGATACTCTGATGGCAGGCCATACAATCCGCGACTCCGGGGATTTGCATCTTACCGTTGGTTCCCGCGGGTTGATGGCAAGAGTCGCATTTCATTCCTGCCCGAACATGCTGCTGGTGACCGAACGGGATCGGCTGCGTAACCGCCTTGGCGGGCGCCCTGATGTCCTGGGGCTCGCGTCCCGGGCCCGCCGAAATCGTTCTCGGGTAAGCTAGAGATCTCACTCTTCCGGGACTCTGTCCTTTTGGGAACAAGGCGTACGCCGCCAGGACGGTCGGGGCAGTGGTGTCAGGATTGAAATATCCGCCCGGGCCCACCGCAATCACCACGAATTGCTTCTTCGTTTTCTTTCCCAGATACGTCATGGGTGTCGCGTGCGCGTTCGATTCGAGCTTGTCGACCCAGAGCTCTTTTCCTGTCCGCGCATCGAACGCCCGGAAGCGGTGATCGACGGTGCCGCCAATGAAGACCAGTCCTCCCGCGGTGGCGATAGAACCTCCGAGGCTATAAATACCGGTCTTGGCAATCCCTTTCGCTTCCAGATCATCTACAACTCCCAGCGGCGCCTTCCAGGCGACTTCCCCGGTTCTCAAATCGATAGCGTTCAAGTCACCCCAAGGAGGCTGCTGGCACGGATAATGGTGGTCGTCCCAAAAGCGCGCGTATCCGCCCCACTTGCTGCTGCGGACGTAGGCCTCGGCGGAGCCCGCCGGCTGTGGCTTCATAAAGCCGACCGCGCCCGCTTCGCTCACATTCACGAAAAGATATCCGAGAGAGGGGTTGAACGAGCTCCCCGACCAGTTGCCGCCTCCCAGAGTGCCGGGCATTTCCACGCTCATATTCGTAAGACCCCAGGGAGTGTAGATCCCCCCGGGCAGGGAGGCGCCGAAGTTGTCGAGACAGTATTTCCGGGACTGTGGAGTGACCGTTGTGACGTCGTCAAGCGTCACGGAGATCTTGGCGAGAGGCGGCGGCTTGACCGGAAAAGGTTGCGTAGGCCAAGTCGCTTCGCCCGGCACTTTACTTTGTGCCACCGGCCGCTCTTCCACCGGGAACAGTGGCTTGCCGGTGAGCCGATCGAGAATAAAAACAAACCCCATTTTGGTTACTTGCGCCACCGCCGGGATTTCCCTCCCCTCGCGGCGTACGGTAATCAAATTGGGCGGCGCGGACACATCGTAATCCCAGATGTCGTGGTGCACCATCTGGTAATACCAGAGAAGCTTGCCCGTGGCGGAATTCAATGCCACCAAGGAATTCCCGAAAAGGCCCTGACCTTTTCGGTCCGCTCCATAAAAATCGTAAGAGGGCGACCCTATGGGAAGGAAAATCATCCCCCGCTCCATGTCCACGCTCATGATGGTCCACACATTGGTCCCCGAACGGTCTTCCCAGGAATCACCTTCCCAGGTCTCGTGTCCAGCTTCGCCGGGTCTGGGGACGGTGTGGAACCTCCAGACCAGCTTTCCGGTACGGACATCAAAGGCGCGAACGTCTCCGCTGGGCCCTTTCGACGGGAATTCCTGGACTTCAGACCCTGTGATGACCAAGTCTTTGTAAATCGTGGGAGGCGAAGTTGAGTCGTACGCTCCTTTCGGCCATTTGTCCGCCACCCCCACGCGAAGATTAATGGCTCCACCGTCGCCGAAGCCTTGGCACGGCTGGCCAGTTCGGGGATCGAGAGCGAAGAGGCGCGCGTCCAGGGTGACATAAAAGAGGCGCCGGTCGAGCTTGTGTTCCCCCCCTCCGCAGGCAACCGGCGAGCGTCCCTCCCAGTAGGCAGCGCCGCGATTGGGCACGGGGCGGCGCGTGCCGCCCTCGCCCCGAAAGGGATCGAACACCCAAAGCTCCTTTCCCGTTTCCGCATCTACCGCAATCGCGCGGCTCGTTTGGGTCGTGAAGTAAAGCACGCCTTCAACCATCAAGGGGGTGCTCTCAAAAGCCTCAATTCCACTATTGGGAGTTGGTGCTACCTCATAAGTCCAAGCTCGTTGGAGTCGCTGGACATTCGTGCAGTTGATCTGTTTCAGGGGGGAGAAGCGCGCTCCCCCGGGGTCGTGGCCATAGCTCCGCCACTCCGTATCGGGAGAACCTGAAGAACTCTGCCCGAAGGTGATGCCGCAAGCCAGAAGAAGACATGCCCAAAGGTAGAAGAGCCGACTCATAGAGTTTCGCCTCGTCGGATGCGCATTCCCGTGGCGGTCACCGACGTCCTGCCGGCTACCAAGGGAGCGAAGCGACGGCGGAGAAGTCATCATGCCCGAATTGGCCGGGGTCAGCCAACTGGAATTTCGCTTCGTGTTCATGCTTCCCACGATACGCGCCCTGTCAAGGCAAAGTAGAAAGTTCCGCCAAAAGGCGCCACCGCCTTACCTCGACTCGCGCCGGTTGTCAGCCCGCCCCGACTGGAGAATCGCCCCACAGGTGTGGACTCTTCTGCAGATTGAAGTCCTTCCATCAGATTGAAGTCTTTCATCCAGGTGCGTGCGCCCTTGTGAGCCAGTCTTCCCTGTGGTACGCTATCGATTAGCTTGTGGTTTTGGACTCAAGTGACCCCTATGTCCCGTCGCGAGGTCGTCGTCAGAGTTCTGGCTCTAACCGCTTTTGCTCTCTGCGGTTTCGGTGCTCGTTTGCGGGCGCCGTTGGCTGAGCCGCAAACCAAGGTCGGAGCCAGCCCGGGCGCCGCTCGGCGGGTCAATTTCCTTCAAGACATCCAACCCATCTTCGAGCAGAACTGTTACAAGTGCCACGGGCCGAACGCGCAACTGAGCGGCCTGCGGCTCGACTTGAAGCAATCGGCGCTGGCGGGGGGCAGCCTGGGCAAAGACATCCTGCCGGGCAAAGCCTACGAGAGCGCTCTGTACGGGCGCGTCGCGGGACTTGGCGGCGTGAACCGAATGCCGATGGGCGGGAAGCCGCTCCGCGATGACCAGATTGAGCTGATTCGGCTCTGGATCGATCAGGGCGCCGACTGGCCGGAAACCGGCGCCGCGAAGCTTGTTGAGGTGAAGAAGCACTGGGCTTTCGTTCCCCCCAAGCGACCTCGTCTGCCGGCGGTCAAGAATTCAGCTTGGCCCAAGAACCCCATTGACCACTTCGTTCTGGCTCGCTTAGAGAAAGAGGGACTTTCGCCTTCTCCGCCCGCGGACCGGGTGACACTGTTACGACGCCTGAGCCTGGACTTGATCGGGCTCCCACCCTCACCCGAGGAGGTGGATGCCTTTCTCGCCGACCGAAGCAAGAACGCTTACGAGAAGCAAGTCGAGCGGCTTCTCGGTTCGCCCCACTACGGCGAGCGCTGGGGCCGCCTGTGGTTGGATGCGGCCCGCTACGCCGACTCCGACGGCTACGAGAAAGACAAGCAGCGCCAGGTCTGGTTTTACCGGGACTGGGTTATCAACGCTCTGAACCGCGACATGCCGTACAACCAGTTCGTCATCGAACAGATTGCCGGCGACATGCTGCCGCACCCGACCCAGGGTCAGATCGTCGCCACGGGGTTTCTGCGCAACTCGATGATCAACGAAGAGGGCGGCGTCGATCCCGAGCAGTTTCGGATGGAAGCCATGTTTGACCGCATGGACGCCATCGGAAAAGGAATCCTCGGCGTCACCATCCAGTGCGCCCAATGTCACAACCACAAGTTCGATCCGCTGAAGCAGGAAGAGTACTACCGGATGTTCGCGTTCCTCAACGACTCGCACGAGGCGAACATCGCGGTATACACGCCCGAGGAGCAGATGAAGCGGGCGGAAATCCTCCGCAAGACGCGCGAGATCGAAGCCGGACTCGAGCATCGCAATCCCGGCTGGCAGGAACGGATGTGGCGTTGGGAGGAGCAGGTGAAGCAGGGCCAGCCGGAGTGGACCGTCGTGCGCCCGACGGTGGAGGACATCTCAACCGGGGGCCAGAAATACCTGCCGATGAAGGATGGCTCCTTCCTGGCGCAGGGCTACGCGCCCACCAAGCATCGCGTCAAGTTGACGGTCAAGACCGACGTCCCGAGCATCACGGCCTTCCGGCTGGAATTGCTGAACGACCCGAACCTGCCGCTCGGCGGCCCCGGCCGGTCCACGAAGGGGACTTGCGCGCTGACCGAGTTCGAGGTGGAGTCCGCCCCGGCCAACGCGCCCGACAAGGTAACCAAGATCAAATTCGCCAAGGCCACAGCCGACGTTAACCCGCCGGAGACCGTGCTGGCGCCGATCTTTGATGATAAGAGCGGAAAGCGCCGGGTGACCGGACAGGCAGAATTTGCGATCGATGGCAAGGACGAGACGGCGTGGGGAATCGACGTGGGTCCGGGTCTCCGAAACCAGCCCCGCAAGGCCGTTTTCCTGGCGGAGGCGCCCATCTCGAATCCAGGCTACATTCTGCTGACGTTCTATCTCACCCAGAATCATGGCGGCTGGAACAGCGACGACAACCAGACCAACAACGTCGGCCGGTTTCGCCTCTCGATTACCAGCACCCCTGGGGCGACGGCGGACCCCCTGCCCCAGAACGTTCGCGACATTCTCTCCATTCCTCGCGACCAGCGCACGCCGGCGCAGGTCGAGACGGTTTTCGGCTGCTGGCGCACGACGGTTCCGGAATGGAAGGAAGCGAACGAACGTATTGCGGAGTTGTGGAAACAGCACCCCGAAGGCTCGTCACAACTCGTGCTCCAGGCGCGCGATGATCCGCGCCAGACGCACGTATTGACCCGCGGCGATTTCCTCAAGCCCGCCGAAGCCGTGACGCCAGGCGTTCCGGCTTTCCTGCACCCCTTGCCGCGCGACTCGTCCTGGAAGGACGGTCAACCCACACGCCTGACCTTTGCCGAGTGGCTGGTCGACCGCAACTCGCCGACCACGGCGCGCTCGATCGTGAATCGCGTCTGGCAGGCCTATTTCGGCAACGGAATCGTGGCCACGGCGGAGAACCTGGGGACCCAGGCCGAGCCGCCCTCGCATCCGGAGCTCCTCGACTGGCTGGCCGTCGAGTTTATGGATCGCGGATGGAGCATGAAGAATCTGCATCGCTTGATCGTGACTTCGGCCACCTACCGGCAGTCCTCTCGAGTCACGCCCGACATGTACGAGCGCGATCCCTACAATCGCCTTCTGGCGCGCGGGCCGAGGTTCCGCGTGGACGCCGAGATCGTGAGGGACATTGAGCTTCGAGCGAGTGGCCTGCTCAACCCCAAGGTGGGCGGGCCGAGCGTCTACCCGCCGGCGCCAAGCTTCCTGTTTCTGCCGCCCGCGAGCTACGGTCCGAAGCCCTGGAAGGAATCGAGCGCCGAGAATCGGTACCGCCGGGCGGTCTATACTTTCCGTTACCGGTCCGTGCCGTACCCCGTGCTGCAAGTGTTTGACACGCCCAATGGCGATTCATCTTGCGTGCGCCGCGCCCGTTCGAACACGCCGCTTCAGGCGCTCGCCACGCTGAACGAACCGCTGTCGATTGAGTCCGCCCGGGCGCTGGCGGAGCGCGCGCTGCTCAGGGGCGGGAGTACGGACGAGCAGCGACTCGCTTACGCCTTCCGCCGTTGCGTGGCGCGCAATCCTGCCCACGCAGAGACTTCCGAGCTGCTCACCTTCTTGCACAAGGAGACCCAACGGTTTTCCCACGGCGAGTTGAATTCATGGGACCTGGTGGGAGCGAACCCGTCCCTGGCTGCGCTATTGCCAAAAGGCATCACAGCGGCTCAGCTTGCCGGCTGGACAGCAGTCTCCCGCGTATTACTGAACCTGGACGAGACGATTACGAAGGAGTAGCGCGACGGAACTGTAGCGGCGAGTTTATGAGCGCCGAAACGAAGCCGTTGATACAGGAGCGGCCATGAGTTGCTGTCAAGATCATCTGTACCGTGGAATGAAGCCCAAGGAGATTGCCCGGCGCTGGTTCCTCCAGCAGTGTGGCGTAGGACTGGGCGCCGTCGCCCTCACCAGCCTGCTGGGCGAGACGGGACTGGCCGCGCCAGACACGCGCCCCGCCGATCCTCTCGCGCCTAAGAAGCCGCCCTTGGTCCCCAAGGCCAAGCGGGTGATCTTCCTCTTCATGGCCGGCGCGCCGAGCCACCTCGAACTTTTTGACTATAAGCCTCAACTGGCCAAGTTTGACGGCACCCTGCCTCCTCCTGACCTGCTGAAGGGCTATCGCGCCGCCTTCATTAATCCGAACTCCAAGCTGCTCGGTCCAAAGTTCAAATTCGCCAAGTACGGGCAAAGCGGCGCAGAGCTTTCCGAGTTACTGCCGCACTTGGCCAAAACGGCCGATAACATCGCCATCGTCAAGTCGATGGTCACGGACGCTTTCAATCACGCTCCCGGCCAGCTCTTGATGAACACCGGGACCATGCAGTTCGGCCGGCCCAGCATGGGCGCCTGGGTCACCTACGGTCTGGGTTCCGAGTCGAAGGACCTGCCGGCGTTCGTCGTGTTCAGCTCCGGCAAGAAGGGGCCCAGCGGCGGCAATTCCTGCTGGGGCAGCGGCTTCCTGCCTACCGTCTATCAAGGCGTGCAATTCCGCAGCAGCGGTGATCCCGTGTTGTATCTCTCTAACCCGCCCGGAGTGGACCCGGCGCTTCAGCGCGATACCCTGAACTCAGTCAAAAGCCTGAACCAGATGCGCTTGAACGTTACCGGCGATCCGGAGATCGCCACACGCGTCAGCTCCTTCGAGATGGCGTTTCGGATGCAGTCGAGCGCGCCGGAACTGATGGACGTGTCCCAAGAACCCAAGCCGATTCTGGACATGTACGGGGCCGAGCCGGGAAAACCGTCGTTCGCCAACAACTGCCTGCTGGCGAGGCGGCTGGTCGAGCGCGGCGTCCGCTTTGTGCAGCTTTACCACGAGGCCTGGGACCAGCACGACCATCTCGTGGAGGACATTCAGCAGAACTGCAAGGACACTGATCAGGCCTGCGCCGCTCTCCTTCAGGATCTAAAGCAGCGCGGGATGCTCGACGATACTCTCGTGATCTGGGGGGGCGAGTTTGGCCGCACGCCCATGGTCCAGGGGGGCAGTAACGGCCGCGACCACCACCCGAACGCGTTCACGATGTGGCTGGCAGGCGGTGGCGTCAAGCCTGGCATTACGCTCGGCGAAAGCGACGACTTGGGCTTCAACGTCACCAAGGACCAGGTTCACGTGCACGACCTACATGCGACGATCCTTCAATTGCTCGGATTCGAACACACGAAGCTGACCTATCGCTTCCAGGGCCGGGACTTTCGCCTGACGGACGTGCACGGGAATGTAGCGCGCCAGCTTTTGGCGTGAGAAGGAACGCAACCTCCGGAGACACCCCGATGCCGCCTGTGGCGCCGTCGGGCGGCCAGTTTTCGAGTGATCATCAAGGGGCGAGCTTCGTCCGCAGGCCGTAGCTGAGGTTTTGATTTCACGCCGTCGGCTCAACATCGCCACCTATTCCCCTCCCATCCCCAACTTGCAGTGGATGTCATCTCTCATCCGCCGGGCTGCCAGCGTCCAACCCGAGCGACCGCCTTGAGGCGGCGCACTCATCAAGCCACCCGCGCTGGCACCCCTCCTCCTCGAAAGGTCAGACCCTGTAGACCCCAAACGCAGGCGGAGCGAACCAGCAGCCTCTGAACGGCCGCCGCGCGACGGATGGCGGATCTTCTCGCTCCCTCGAACGCTTATTGAGAGCCCTCCCCTTCGCGCGCATCTTCCAATTTTTCGTGACTGATCGTCGAGAACCCGACTTCGCAGCTAAAGCAATATAATATGATTTGAAGGTTGTCAAGCGAGAGGGGAGCGGCAACGGGAGGAAACCTACGCCCACTCGCGCCGGCGGTCCCAGATCCCGTCTGCGGCGCGCAAAGCCAGCGCACCGATGGTACAAGTGGGATTCACAGCCGCGCTCGTAGTGAAGGAGCTGCCGTCCACTACGAAGAGGTTCTTCACCTCGTGCGCCTGATGCCAAGCGTTGATGACGAACCGCTTGGGGTCGTTGCCCATGCGCGCCGTACCCAACAGGTGGAACGCGGGTTGGATGACGCCGCTGTCCAGAATCTCGACCGCGCCCGCCGCGTCGAGCGCCTGGCGAGCCATGCGCGCGCCGTGGTCGAGCATCTTCAAGCTGTTCTGGCTGTACGTGTAGACCACGCGCGGCGCCGGAATGCCGCTCGAGTCCTTCGCCTCAGGGTCAAGCTCCACCCGGTTCGACTCGACGGGCAGGTCCTCGCCCAGCACCGTGACGCGAATGATGTGCGGGAACCGTTGACGCATCACCCTGTGATGCTCAGCGCCCCAAGGGACGGGCCGGTTCACGAAGCCGCCCCAGGCGTGATGCAGTGGCCCGAACGAGCGCTCCAGCAGAAACGTGTAGCCTCGCACGAACCCGCGCGAGAGGTCTGTTTCGTAGAACTGCTGACTGAAAGCCGGGATGCCGAACGGACCGTCGTGGCCGTCCATGCGCTCGCTGAAAACGCCTTCCAGGAACCGGAACGGATGGAGCATGAAGTTCTTGCCGACCATGCCGGACGAATTGGCAAGGCCGTTCGGGAAGAGCTTCGACTTGGAATTGAGCAGGAGTCGCGCCGTTCCGATGCCGTTCGCGCATACGACTACTACACGCGCCCGCTGCTCATGCAGATTG
>QHZK01000462.1 GCA_003224635.1 Acidobacteriota bacterium
TGGTCACCGCGGGGCTGGTAGTCGGAACGCAACTTAAAGTCCATGGTCCTACGGTTTACTTCGTCCCGATTGGCCAAGTATCGAATCAAGTATCTAATTACGGCGGCAGGCTCTTGGCCATTATAGCGACAACTCCAAATCCATGGCCTGTCCGTGCTAAAATTGCCGAGGTTCAGCCGGGACACGCCCTCGACGTTTGGAGGTCCGATGAAGAAAGTTAAAGTATCACGAATGAGTCTGGCGCTCATCCTGTTTTTCATGACCGGGTTGGCGACCACAGGGGACTACGCTCAGCAACCGCCGGCTGCCTCCGGCCAAGCCAACTCTCCGGCGACCCAGTCACCGAACGCCACACCGGATCCGACAACCACGCCCGCTGTGCCATCTGATAAAGTCGTGATCAAGGTGGGCGACACGCAGGTGACCGCCGCCGACTTCGATTTCCTGCTCCACACTCTCAACACGCAGGACCAGAAGAACGTTGCGGCCCAGGGCAGGCAACCCCTGGCCGAGCAGTACATCCTGACGCTGCTGCTGGAGCAGCAGGGCCTGCGGGACCATCTGGATTCAACCTCGGACTTTCGCCGCCAGGAGGCGATCGAACGGGCCCAGCGACTCGCCCAGGCGGAATACGAAAAAATGGCGCGCGACATCCAGGTCGCTCCGCAGGAGATCACCCAGTACTACGCGGCGCACACTGCCGAGCTCGAGCAAGTGGCGGTCCGCCAGGTCGGAATCCGGAAAAAGGCGGCGGGCGGGAAGCCGGACGCGCCGGGACTAAGTCCGGAGGAGGCCAAGGCCCGCGCCGAACAGATTCGGAAGGCTTTGGCCGCCGGGACCGATCCCAAGGAGGTGGCTAAGGACTTTGCCGTCCCGAGCGTGGTCTTCGTGGACACCCAGGAGCGGAACATCCAGCACGGGCAACTCCCGGGGGATTGGGACCAGACTTTGTTTAAGCTGAAGGACGGTGAAATCTCGGAGAATCTGGATACTCCCCAGTCTATTGCCTTTCTCCAGGTGGTGCGGCACATTCACCCGGAGCTTAAGGATGTTCAGCAGACGGTCGAGCAGGAGGTCCGTCAGGAGAAGCTCAAGGCGAAGATCGCGGAGCTCAAAAACGGAACCACCGTCTGGACGGACCAGGACTACTTCAAAACGCCGGAGAAGCCTGTGACAGGACCGGCGGCGCCTCCTCCCCTGACTCCCAAACCTCCAGCCGCCGCTCAACCGGCTCCCAAACCTCCAGCAGACCAGCAACCGCCGAAGCAGTAGAGGCAGCGCGAAGCCCGGCTACACCTGCCGGCCTGCGTTTTTCTTGAGAAAGCGCGTCTGGCGCGCCATCTCCCACGCTTGAAGGAAGGTCCTATTCGATTCGGACTCTTGGACCTCGAGCTTCCAGCTCTGAACTTTTCAACAGTTCTGTTGAAAAATTTGTGGAAAAGGAGCGGCTTCGGAAGGTTAACATTCGGTTGTTGAAAGGCTTTGAACTCTTTGCACAATCTTGGAGCAATTTTTCGGGCGGGGTGAAATTGTTCGACGCTGGCGTTGCAAACGACCTTCCATCCAGACTGATGAATGGTCGAAGCCTAGACGGCTTTCGGCGTTCGCTTTCAGCTTTCAACTTTCAACTTTTGACTTTCGACTATCCTTAAAGCAAGGGCTGGGGCGGCTTGAGTTTCACCTCCAGCACTTCATTATCCTGGTCTACCTCGAACTCCTTGCTGAAAGTCTGATGGTGCTCGGCGGTCACGGTCAGGCGCACAGTACCCTTAGGAATCAGCGTGAACCTGTAGCGTCCCTGGGCGTTGGTTTTGGCGCTGAAGCTGAACGACTTGGAGCGTTTGAAGCGCCGTGGCTCCTGGAATCGCAAGGTCAAACGGGCCTGATAGATGGGCTGGTCCGTCTCGGCGTCCTTCACCAGCACGTTGACGCTGGTCCGCTCGGCGGGCGTGGCACCCGCGATAGTTCGAAGGGCCACAAGAGCGAGGCCTACCGCGCAAGCCAAGCACGCCGGCAGCCACTTGGCCGGGATTCGGGATTCGGCGTTCGGGGGTGGAAGCTTGGGCTCGCAGCCGCTGTAAGGTCCGGTCACGGTAACATCCTCCCGCGCAGCTCCGAAATTTTGGCAGCTAAACGCCGACGACCCGGAGACTCATGATAGCAGAAAGCAGGGGCGAGCGATGTGGGGCGGCAACACACCATAATCGCGGCAGGTCCTATCAGCCGTCAGTTGTCAGTCTTCAGTTGTCAGTATTATCCACATTCGGTCTTCGGACTGTTGGCGAATCTACGCGGTATCTTACTTGATCTTACTGAAAACTGAAAACTGAGATGAGAACTGACGCTTGTCACTCGTCTCTTGTCACTGTTAGACTCTCGACTTTCGACTTTCGACTCAAAGGTAACCGCCGCCATGGGATTTGCCACGGACGCCATTCACGTAGGACAGGAGCCCGACCCGGCCACCGGAGCCATCATTGTCCCCATCTATCAGACCTCAACCTTCGTTCAGGAAGGACTGGGCAAGCACAAGGGTTACGAATACGCGCGCACGTCGAACCCGACGCGAGCGGCGCTCGAACGCAACCTCGCGGCGCTCGAAGGAGGCCGCTTTGCCTTCGCCTTCGCTTCCGGAATGGCGGCCATCAACGCCGTGATGAGCTTGCTGAAGGGGGGCGACCACGTCGTCGCGGGGCGCAGCCTGTATGGCGGGAGCTTCCGGCTGTTCGAGCGGGTACTCAAAGATTTCGGACTCAGCTTCAGCTACGCGAACACCTGCCGGCTGGAGGAGGTGGAGCGCGCGCTGCGCCCGAACACGCGCCTGATCTTCATCGAGACCCCCGCCAATCCGGTCATGGAAATCACCGATATTTCCGCCGTCGCCGCGCTGGCCCACGAGCGCGCAACTCCGCTGGCCGTTGACAATACGTTCATGAGTCCCTATTTCCAGCGCCCCCTTCAATTGCGAGCAGACATCGTCATTCACAGCACCACAAAATACCTGAACGGACATTCGGACGGCGTGGGCGGCGCAGTCATCCTGAACGACGCTGCCCTCGCCGAGCGCCTGAAGTTTATCCAGAACGCTGCCGGTGCCGTGCTGGGGCCTTTCGATAGCTGGCTGGTCCTGCGGGGGGTGAAGACGCTCGCGGCGCGGATGCTTCAGCACGATCGTAACGGCCTGGCGGTCGCCGAGCATCTCGCGCGCCATTCCAGGGTCAAGAAAGTCCATTACCCCGGTCTTCCCTCCCATCCGCAGCACGAGCTTGCCAAACGGCAGATGACAGGCTTCGGCGGGATGCTTTCCTTTGAGACCGGTTCCTTCGCCAACGCGAAGACCGTCTTGAAGTCCGTGCGGCTGTGCTCCCTGGCGGAGAGCTTGGGAGGCGTTGAGACCCTCATTTCTCACCCGGCCACCATGACGCACGCTAGTGTCCCCGAAGACGAGCGGAACCGCATCGGGATCACCGACGGACTGGTGCGCATTTCGGTTGGGATCGAGGACGTGGAAGACATCATCGCGGACTTGGACCAGGCGCTCGGCAGCGTGTGACCTG
>QHZK01000463.1 GCA_003224635.1 Acidobacteriota bacterium
AAGACCGTCGCCGAACCCGTGCCGCTGCACCTGCGAAACCCCGTCACGGGGCTCGTGGAGCATCTGGGTTACGGCAAGGGCTACCAGTACGCCCACGATGCCCCTGGCCGCCTCACTGAAATGCAGTGCCTGCCTGACAACCTCAAGGACCGCCGCTACTATCGTCCTACCGATGAAGGATTCGAAAGAAAGCTGAAGGAAAAACTGCAAGCGATCGAGGAATGGAGGAAGAAGTACACGAGGTAAGCCGCACCAAAACCGGAGGCAAGCAAATCGGAAGCACTCGAGGGAAAAACGACCAAGAGAAATGAGAAGGCAATCAGCGATGTGAAGTCGCGCGCCCAGCGGTAACGTATAATGCCTTCGATGGCCGACCCGACTTCAGTTCGTAAGCCCGGCCGCCTTGGATCGGCTCTTGTTCTGCTGATCTTACTAGGCTCGTGTGCAACGCTTGTGGTGCTCGCAGCGTGGAGGCTAGGCGCCTGGCTGGTGGTGTCCGATCCGCTAAAGCCCGCGCGGGCGATCGTGGTGCTGAACGGCTCGATGCCGTTTCGGGCTATGGAGGCTGCCAAGATTTATGGTCAGGGGTGGGCGCCTGAGGTCTGGGTAACCCGCAACGCACACCCAACAGAGACAGGGGCTTTGGCGCGCCTCGGCATCAAGGTCCTGGAGGAGGACTTCTACAGTGTGGAAGTGCTTGAAAGGATGGGCGTTCCTCCCCAGGCGATCCGCGTTCTCGCCGAGCCCGCGCGCAACACGGAGGAAGAGGAACGAGTGATTGCGAAGGAGCTTCAGAGCGTCGGTGGCGAGCGGATCATCATCGTGACCTCGAAGCCCCATACGCGGCGCGCCAAGGCAGTCTGGCACGTATTGGTTGGGGACACCCCTGAGGCGATAGTTCGCGGCTCGACCGACGAACCCTACGACGCAAGTCATTGGTGGCGAAGCACGGACGACGCAATGGCCGTCGGCCACGAATTCTTCGGACTCCTCAACGTCTGGTCTGGGTTTCCAGCGCGAGCCCGTCGGTGATCGCTTACGTTTTCTTTGGCCCTGCGTCTAAAATGGCTGAGACGGGCGAGTGTGGACTTTCAAACGGATGGCGCCTGCTTGGAGCTGGCTGGCAAATTTCCCGCCGAGGGCTCGCGGCTGGGTGAAGCAGACGAGCGCGAGTTGATTCGTCGGGCGCAGCGCGGCGATCGCGCAGCTTTCGACTCACTCGTGCGCCTTTACGATCACGAAGTCCTGCGCCTCGCGCTCAAAGTGGTGGGCTCGCCGGAGGAAGCCCAAGACCTGTACCAAGAGGCTTTCTTGAAGGTCTACCGGTCGCTCGAGCGCTTCCGCTTCGATTCCCGCTTCTCCACTTGGCTCTATCGGGTGGTGATGAACGTGTGCCTGGACCACCTCCGGCGGCAGAAAGGCAGGAGTGAGGTACAGGCCCCGGCGAGCGAAGAGGGCGAGACGGAGTATTTTCAGACCGTGGCCGACGACCGGCCGGAGCTTGACCCTGAACGCGCTCTGAAGGGGCGGGAGATCCGGCGCCGCATCGCGAGCGCGCTCGAGCGTTTGAACCCGCGCGAAAGGATGGTCTTCGAACTGAAGCATTACCAGGGCTTGAAGCTTCGCGCCATCGGAGAGCTGTGCGGTACGACGGAAGAGACGGCCAAGAACTGCCTGTTTCGCGCCACGCAGAAATTGCGGGTGGCGTTGGCCGATCTTGTCTAGGAGTGTGTAGAATTCCGCTGTAGCGGCGGTCTGTGACCGCCGTTCTCGATTTTGCAATCGCTACAGCGACCGGCGCTCCCTTCCAGGGCAGGCTTCGAGCGCCGCTACAGCGGGTCCTCCACGAGGATGTTATGAGCTGCCAAGATTTGGAACAAACACTGTTGAGTTACGTCTACGACGAGCTTTCAGCCGGCGAGCGCGCCGCCTATGACGCGCATCTGGCAGGTTGTCCCGATTGCCGGAGCGCGCTCGAGGAGTCGCGCCGGCTGCATCAGGTCCTTGGCCGGCGTCCGACGCTCGATCCCACGCCGGAGATGATCGTACGCTGCCGGCAAGCGCTGGACGAGGCGCTTGACCGCGAGCAGTTGGGCTGGAGGGGATTGTTCCGCAACTGGATGCCCGTCGTGGCTGGCTTCCGCCTCTCTACCCAGTGGGCCGCCGCCGCGCTGACCTTCGTGATCTTCGGCTTCGGCTTGGGGTGGACGCTGCGCCCGCGTGCTAAGGTTCCTACCCCGGAGGGAAGTCCTATGTCTGCCGTTTCGCAGCCCAACGAGGACCTGGGAAACTCGCGCATCAGCGACATCAGCCAGGTGACGCCAGACCCGACGACCGGTGACGTACGCATCACGCTCAATGCGGAGCGGCGGGTGACGCTGGAAGGCTCGCTCGACGACCCTCGGATCCAGCAGTTGCTGGTCGGCGCGATGAAGGGTTACGAGAACGCCGGCATCCGGCGCGACACCCTGGACGTGCTGCGCGCCCGAAGTGACAACCCCTCCGTGCGCGAGGCCCTGCTCTACGTGATGCGGCATGACGCCAATGCCGGAGTGCGCCTCGAAGCCCTGAATACGGCGCAAGGGATGGAATGGCGGCCGGACCTCCAGGGCGCGCTGATTGAAGCCGTCGAGCGCGAAAAGAACCCAGGCGTGCGGTTCGCGGCCATCGACACGCTGGCCGATCATGTGGCCAAGGTGAAAGACAAGAGCCTGCTCGAGACGCTGGAAAGGCTGGCCTCGAACGATCCCGACAAGTACGTGCGCATGAAGTCCGCCGTCGCAGTGCACCAGCTCGTCGGGGATATGCCGTAGTGCAGAAAGCAGTAGGCAGTAGGCAGTCGGCAGTGGGCAGAAACAAGAACGTATGGCCAAGGGCAAGAGTCAAGGGTAAGAGCCAAGGGCAAGAATGAAGAACAAGGCAAGAGGTCTTACGAAAGGTGCAGCGCTGGAGGGATGGGGGTGTTGGTGAACGCAAGCAGGAAGCGCAACTCGAAGGACGCGTCGGCGCTCATCCGACTCGCGCTGCTCATCGGCCTGATGGCGAGCCCTGGTCCCGCGTTCGGCGCGTGGGAGCAATCCTATGTGAAGCGTGGGGAATCCCGGCGCGAAGGGCGGGCCTGGGTGGAGCGGGCCCAGTGCGGCACCGCCACGCACGAGGGAGGACGGCTGATCCTGCGCACCGACTTCGGCTCCATCATGGTGAAGACCGGGCGAAGCGACCGGCTGGACTGCCAGGTGCGGCTCGAAGCGTACACCGGCGGTGCTGCGGAAGCACAGCGTTATTTCAGGAGCTTTGACTTGACGGTGCGCCGCGCCGACGGAATCACCTATCTTACCGGCAAGTCCGTGCGCGAGCGCCACCGCTCCCTGCGGATGAACGCCGAATTCCTTATCGCAGTTCCCGCGCGGTTCAATCTGGACCTCGAGACCCATGCCGGCGACATTGACGTGGAACGGCTGGAAGGCGAACTTCGTGCCGAGACGGCCGGGGGTGACATTCGCGCCGGGGACGTGACAGGTC
>QHZK01000464.1 GCA_003224635.1 Acidobacteriota bacterium
CGCGCAGGTCGATACCATCGCGGCGTTCGTCGCCGAGCAGGCAGTACGCGTCCTGCGCGGCGGCGCGTTCAAGCCGCGCACGTCGCCCTACAGTTTCCAGGGCCTGGGCCAGAAGGGGCTCGAGCTTATCCGCCAGACCGCCGACAAGTACAACCTGCTGGTCGTCTCCGAGGTGATGGACCTCAGCCAGATCCCCATGATGCTCGATTACGTGGACGTGTTCCAGGTGGGCGCGCGCAACATGCAGAACTTCAACCTGCTGAAGGAACTCGGCAAGGTCTCGAAGCCCGTCCTGCTCAAGCGCGGCATTTCCGCCACCATCGAGGAGCTGCTGCTTTCGGCGGAATACATCATGGCGGGCGGGAACTACGACATCGTGCTCTGCGAGCGCGGTATCCGCACCTTCGAGAACGCCACGCGGAACACGCTGGACGTTTCGGCCATTCCTGTCGTGCAGAAGCTCTCCCACCTGCCCATCATCGCCGATCCGTCGCACGCCACGGGACGGCGCGACAAGGTCGTGCCCATGGCCAGGGCGGCCGTCGCGGCGGGCGCCGACGGATTGCTGGTCGAAGTGCACCACGCCCCTGAAAAGGCCTTGAGCGACGGCGCGCAGGCCCTCTATCCCGCTCAGTTCGTGCAGTTGATGAAGGAACTCAAAATGATCGCGCCCGCCGTGGGGCGGAAGATGTAGCGTAGCAGGTTGCTGAAGAACTCTTCCCGCATGTCATTCTGAGCGAAGCGAAGAATCTCGCTCTGAATGGGGTTCGCACTACGAGATTCTTCGTCGCCTTCGGCTCCTCAGAAAGACAGGCACGAGGGCTTTTTCAGCAACCTGCTGGCTCAGGCGTCTCTTGCCTACTCAAAACTCTTTCTTCAATCGCATCTCGATTATTGGCCTGGGCCTGATGGGCGGCTCCTGGGGGCTGGCGCTCAAGAAGCACGGCTTCTCAGGGGCGCTCGTGGGCTGCGACCGGCCTGAGGTGCTGAGCCGCGCTCTGGCTGCTCGGGCCATCGACGAGGGCGCCGAGGACCCGGCGGAGGCGGCCCGCAACGCCGACTTGGTGATCCTGGCTGCGCCGGTCGGCGCGATTCTCGACCTGCTGCCCCCGCTGAAGCGGGTGCTCTCGCCGCGGGCGCTGGTCACTGACGTGGGCTCGACGAAGCGGCTGATCTGCGAGCGGGCGCGTGAGGCTTTTGGCGATGCGCCGCTGTTTCTGGGCGGCCACCCGCTCGCCGGCAAGGAACTCTCCGGTTTCGAGAATGCAGACCCTGCGCTTTTCGAAAACGCCCGCTACGCCCTCACGCCCCTCAGTCCCGATCACCTGGCGGACCAGCGCGTGAAGGCTTTTTCTGGGCTGGTCGAGGCTGTGGGCGGGCGGCCCTTCCTGAGCGATGCCTCGCACCACGATCGCGCTGTCGCCTACCTCTCCCACTTGCCGCAGCTTCTCTCGACCGCCCTCTCCAGCCTGATCGCGGAGCAGAGCTCCGAAGATTTCCTGCCGCTCGAACTCGCGGGCGCCGGGTTCCGCGACGTCACGCGCATTGCCGAGAGCCCCTACGCCGTCTGGCGGGACATCTGCCTGACCAACATCGAGAACATCCAGTCGGCGCTCGAGCTCTTGATCGAGAAGCTGGAGGCGGTCAAGCTGCACCTGAGCGACCGCGAGCTCGAGCGCGAGTTCAAGCAGGCGCTGAGGTTGCGCGAGCGACTGCGGAAACTCAAGTAGTCATTGAGTGATTGAGTTATTGGGCCGTTGAATCATTGAAGAGCCAAGGCCGGCGGGAAGACGTTCTTCAATCGCGCGATGACCCGATGACTCAATGACTCAATTTGAGACGCACGGTATGGTAGTGGGCCAATTCGCTGTAGCGGCGCTCTAGGAGCGCCGTCCGGCGGTCACAGACCGCCGCTACAAAGGCCGAATTGGCCCACTACCCACGGTATACTTAGCGATGGAGTCTGCAAATGCTTAAAGACGTTCTCAAGATCCTGGCCTCAACGCCCGAAAAACTGCGGCGCGAAATCGCCACGATGTCGCCGAAGGAAATGAAGACGCGTCCGGCGCCCGACAAATGGTCGGTGCGGGAAATCCTGGCCCACCTCGACGACGTGGAGGAGCATGGCATGCGGGCGCGCGTCGAGGCGATGATCGAACAGGATGAGCCCGTCCTGCTTCCGTTTGACCAGGAAAAGCGCGCGGTCGATATGGAGTACAACCGCAAGGAACCGCGCAAGAGCCTGGCCAGTTTCGCCCGCCAGCGCCAGGCCAACCTGAAATGGCTGCGCACGCTCAAGCCCGCACCACTCAAGCGCAAAGGGATGCACCAGACCGTCGGGGAAATCACCGCCGGGGAGATGATCCACGAGTGGGCGTTCCACGATCTCGGCCACCTGAAACAGATTCTGGAAGTGAAGCGCTACGCGCTTTGGCCTCGCATGGGGAATATGCGGGCGTTTTACAAGTTGAGTTGATCCGCCGTCCGTGGTCAGTTGTCCGTAGTCAGTTGAACAAGAAGCAAACGACCGCGAGGCCATTTTGGAGAAAGTTTCGTGAACAAAGTTTTCCCCAGCGCCGATGCGGCCGTGGCGGACGTGCCGGACGGCGCCAGCATCATGGTGGGCGGGTTCGGCCTGTGCGGCATCCCGGAGAATCTGATCGACGCGATTCGCCGCAAGGGGACGAAGGACCTCACCGTGATCAGCAACAATGCGGGCGTGAACACGTTCGGGCTGGGCCGGCTGCTCGAGACGCGCCAGATCAAGACCGTGATCGGCACGTACGTGGGCGAGAACAAGCTGCTCGAGGACTTGGCGCTAACGGGCGGGATCGACTTGCAATTGATGCCCCAGGGGACCTTCGCCGAGCGCATCCGGGCGGGCGGCGCGGGGATTGCCGGCTTCTATACACCCACCGGCGTCGGGACCGTCGTGGCCCAAGGCAAAGAGGTGCGCGAATTCGACGGCCGCAGGTATCTGCTCGAGCGCGGCCTCGCGGCCGACTTCGCCTTCGTCAAAGCCTGGAAGGGCGACCGCTGGGGCAACCTGACTTATCGCAAGACGGCGCGGAACTTCAACCCGGTGATGGCGACGGCGGCGCGCCTTACTATTGCGGAGGTCGAGGAGCTGGTCGAGCTCGGCACCCTCGACCCGAACGCTATCGTCACGCCGGGGATCTACGTGAAGCGGATTTTGCAAGGGAAGAACTACGAGAAGCGGATCGAGAAAAGGACGGTGAGACCCAGGTAGGTGGCACGCAGGCTTGACGCCGCAATTTCCCCACATACCACCTACAACCTACCGTCTCATGGACAAACGAGAAGAAATCGCGCGCCGCGTCGCCCAGGAACTCGAGGACGGCTACTACGTCAACCTCGGCATCGGCGTCCCGACCCTGGTTGCGAACTTCGTGCCGCCCGGCATCGAGGTGATCCTGCAGTCGGAGAACGGCATGCTCGGCGTGGGGCCGTTTCCCTTCGCGGGCGAGGAAGACCCCGACCTGATCAACGCCGGCAAGGAGACGGTGACCGAAATCCCCGGCACGGCGTACTTTTCGAGCGTTGATTCGTTCGCCATGATTCGCGGCGGCCACGTCGACTTGACGGTGCTCGGCGCGATGGAAGTCGACGAGAAAGGCAACCTCGCCAGC
>QHZK01000466.1 GCA_003224635.1 Acidobacteriota bacterium
GAGACCAACGAGGCTGTGGCGCCGCTGCTGCCGCAGGTGAAGCCGCTGGGCTCGATGTTCTCGAGCCTGCTGCTCGGCCCCAAGGGCGAGGCGGCGGTCATCTTCTTTGACGACCGCGTTCGCGTGGCCCAAGACTTCTCAAATGAGAGCGACAAGCTGGCCGCCGCGCTTCGCAGCGCGTCCCCGCGCGGCGACCAGGCCCGTTTGAACGACGCCCTGTCGCGCGCCATCGTGATGCTCGAAAAGCGGCCCAGGGAAGAACACCGCGTCATCGTCGCGTTTTCTGACGGATTCGACCGAGGGAGCGAGGCGCAGCGGGATGAGATTGTCCGGCGCGCCACGGCAAGCGAAGTGACTATTTATGGGCTGGGGTTCAGTCCCGCCGAAGCGCTGCTCCTCCAGAAGCCGCAATACCAGCCCGATAGCCCGCTGGATACGAACGTCGCGCGTCCCCTGCCGCCCGGCACCGTTCGCACGCCTACCACATCGGCACAGGTTTGGGGCACGCCCGTGCCCGTCGTACCGATTATGATCGCCACCGGGCAGATTATCCGCTCCACCCTGGCCTCGAGCCTGCTCGAATTCTACGCGGGATACACGGGCGGGGTGTTCCACTCCCACTGGTCGAAAACCGCCCTCCAGGAGCAGTTGAGCAAGATCGCCTCCGAAGTCCATAGCCAGTACGAGCTCGCTTACGTCCCCGATACGCTCAGTCAGACAGGGTTCCACCGCATCGAGGTGCAGGTGAAGCGTCCCGGCGTGAAAGTGCGGACGCGCGCGGGTTATTTTTATCCGGAGAAATAAAGAGCAGGTGTCAGTTGTCAGTTCTCAGCTATCAGCCAAAAGCTCCTGTCGGTTCTTACCGATGATTGACGACTGACTACTGGAACTGACAACTGACCAGTTCTTCATCTGGAACCTGATACCTGGAACCTGGCACCTACTCGTAGTCCTCGTACCCTTTAACTTCTACCCGCTTTCCGGCCTTCAGGTCAATCGCGGCGAGGTAGGGCCGCATGACCTCAGGCAAGACCTTGAAAACCACTACGTGGGTCGCGCCGCCCTCCGCGTACTTCACGGTGAAGTAGCGGTTGCGCTTGCCACGCCCGCCAGGCGGTGTCACCTTCCATTTCAACTTGAGTTTGCGGACTTCCTTGCTGACGTCAGGCCGGTACTGCATCAGGTTGATTGAAGGATAGGGCACGGCGACGACATAGTGAGAACACTTGAAAGTCAGGGCTTCGGAAGCGAGTTCCAGGTTGCCGGTACAGCCCTGGGGAAGGCCCTCCGTCCCTCCGGCGTATTTGAATTGCGTTTTCTCCGGCGGCTCCCCGTTATCGCCGTGCCGCCTAGCAGAACCGAGAGCTGTGATGTTCAACAGTAAGAGCAGCGTCGCGACAACCGCCGTCCGGCGGTCACCCACCGTCGCTACAAAGGCCAAACTTGACTCATTACCTGTCCAATTTGGCCCATTACCTGTCATTCCGAGCGGAGCGAGGAATCTCGCTCTGAGAATATGGCGCTTACGAGATTCCTCGCTTACTTCGTTCGGGGCCGTCACAGTCCGTGGGAATGACATTTTCGAAGCGTTTTTCAGCGAGCGCTTAGCGTTCATCTGTTGACTGGTCCGGCCCGGTTAAATTTAGTCCGGCACGGAAACGTCGACGTCCAGATACCACGGGACAGGATGATTTCCCCAGCGCGCCGGCCTGAACGTCCATTGCTCCACTTGATGGCGGGCCGCAGCGAAGTGAGAAGGCGCACCCGCCAACGGCTCCGAGTCGAGCGTCTGCCCCTTGGCGCCGACCAGGACGCGCATTCGCACCGAACCCGGGGACCAGCTTCCGGCCGGTTTTCGCAGCAGCACCGGCGGCCGGACTTGGCGGTCCAGGTCCCTTTCCGGCTGAGGAGGCATTTGGTCGATCTTCTTGCCGTGGAGCGCGAACCTCACGTCCACGAACGTCGAGAATTCGGTGGCCTGGGGGCCTCGCTTCAACGGGCGATACATCCAGCGGCGCACGGCCTGAAGGGCGGCCTCTGCCAGGAACGGATGCCCGCGAACGACGTGCGCCTCGACCACCCGCCCCTCGCGCGTCACCCGCAACTGCATACGCACGGCACCCTGGATGTAGTTGACCTTCGCCAGGGCCGGGTACTCCGGTTTCACTTCGTTGACCAGCATCCGGCTGGCGGATTTGCTGTCAAGCAGGACAGCGTCCGGCGCGGGCGAGCCGGTCTGCGCCGCCAGCACCGACGCGATGAGGCACACCGCCATCCAGGCCAGACTGCTCGCGGGTTGCACGCTTACGAGAAAGCGGCTAACCATCGGATTCGAAAATCACCTGGGCCACAACGTACCGGTCGGCGTGGGAGATCGAGACTGCTGTGCGCGTCACGCCCAGTTGTCGTGCCAGCTCCAGCGCGCGCCCGTAAAGCGCCAGCTCGGGTTTCCCGCTGGGCTGATGAGTGACCTCCACGTCCAGCCACCGCACTCCGTCGCGCCACCCCGTCCCCAGCGCTTTGAAAGCGGCTTCCTTCGCCGCGAAGCGCGCCGCGTAGCGCTCCGCCTTGTTCTTGAACTTTTCGCAGTAGGCGATTTCCTGGGGCGTGAACAGCCGCCCGGAGAAACGCTCCCCGTGCCGATTCAGGACTTGCTCGATGCGCACCGTCTCCGCAATATCGACACCCGTGCCTATGATCATGCTGATGCTCACCCGTAGATTGCCAAATCACAGGGCTAATTTCAACGGTCCCCTCGGAGCGCGAGCGTCTCACCCGCCTCTTCTTCCGTGTTATGGTGGATTTGTGGACCGCGACGATTTCAGGATCATCTCCCGAGGCGGGACGACGTGGCTCGAATGTGCCAGCCTGGCGCGATTGCCGTGGCTGGTCCACGCCTTCAGCACCAGGCTGCTCGATCCCGAGCGTTTCTTCGGCCTGTTCGGTCAAGATGAGTTCTCACTCGCCGGCCTGCGCCAGACCCACTCGGCGGACGTCTTTCGGGTGGGGCGCCGGGCGGATGGCGCGATTGAATACCGTTCGCCCGGCTGCCCCACAATCCTCGGCAGTTCTCCCCCGGTTACGCCGCACCGGACTCGAGCGCGTGGCCCCGCGAGCCGAAGGGCGGACGAGGGCAGCAGGCCCGCGGGCGACGCCCTCCTGACCGATCAACCGGGGCTTCTGCTTTCCGTGAGAGCGGCGGACTGTATGCCGATTCTGGTAGCGGACACCCGTCGTCGGGCTATCGCAGCCGTGCATGCTGGATGGCGCGGCGCCCTCCAGCGCATCGTCGAGAAAGCGGTCGGAGAGATGCGCCGGGCATTCGACTCGGACCCGGTCGACCTCGTGGCGGCCATCGGACCGAGCATTCGCGCCTGCTGTTACGAAGTCGGGCCGGAGGTCGTGGATGCCTTTCGCGGCCGCTTTCGAGCCTCCGATGATTTTTTCCAGGCATGTGCCGCCGACGAGACTGCCCGCGTGCGCGCGTTACGCTCCTTACCATTCCTTTCAGCGAAGCCTCCCGCGCGCGACCCGGAAGACGCTCCGAGCGTCCACCTCGATCTCATCGCGGTGGCGCGGCACGAGCTTGAGACCGCGGGACTGCGCCCCTCCGGAATCCATGTCGCGCCGTTCTGCACCGCGTGCCGCACG
>QHZK01000467.1 GCA_003224635.1 Acidobacteriota bacterium
AATCGCAGCTATGAAGCAGCGGGCCGATGCTCTCGGAACGTATGCGCCAGAGAACTACATCTTTCACCGTGAGTGGCCCAAGGATGATCCGGCCCGGCCAATGAGCGGTTGGCGGTCTGCTTGGCGGTCCCTACGGCAGGCGGCCGCAAAGGGGGACCCTGAAAAGGGCCTCGAAGCGATCCCACGGCTGGCAAAGCTCCGCTTCTATGATCTGCGGCATCAGTTTGTGACCGAACTGTGCGAGGCTGGAATACCTGAGAGCGTGATACGCGAACTGGCGGGCCACGTTGACCCCCAGATGATGCGAATCTACTCTCACCCGAGGGTCGCGGCCAGACGCTTGGCTGTGGAAGCCCTTGGGACTGTCAAAACAGGCCAGCTTGAGGGGGGTTACGTCACAAACCGCGTCACAAAGCTGCTTCCGGCGGAAACTGAGGCGAGCCAAGTCGTTGAAAATGTTAATCGGGGCGAGAGGATTTGAACCTCCGACCTCTTGGTCCCGAACCAAGCGCGCTACCAGGCTACGCTACGCCCCGACAAGAACGGTGACAGTGGCGACGTGACAAGTGACGAGCGCCCAAACTCTGAATTTTCGCTCGTCACTGAAGTTTCGATCCGCAGCTAGATCTAAACCCGGCGCTCCTTGCGCGCCATTGGCCGAGCTCAGTGTTACGGGTACCACCGAACACGAACGCTGTCTCAACTCAACCCCATATTACCACGGGTCAGCGCAGGATTGCACGAGTTCGCGCCTCGGTTTTCAGGGACGTGAGCGGTCGACGAAGCGAATCCGTGACAGGAGCCTCGAATGGGTCACAAGCGCCGCGAGGCCCAGTGATACAGCAAGAACGTACAGTCCCGCGCCGGGCGTCAGACTCATGCCGCCGACCAGGACGCTTCCCAAGGTTTGAGCGAGCCCTCTAAGCGGGTTCTCCTTGCGACCGCCTACCCAGCGCTGCACGGAATCGTTCAGTATGCTGTGAACGTCCGAATTCATCACGGTCAGATGCAAGATCGCGAGGGCTCCGCACACCGTTCCCACAGTGCTCGCTATCTTCGCGACGGGCAGACTGACGAGCGACCCCAGCACAGTAACGAGCGCGCAACCAAAAGCGCCTACGACGAAGACCGCGATCAGCCACGAAAACCGGACAGACGCTGGTAGTGCCGCGGTGGCGCCAGAATTCCTGCGAGGTGTCGTTCTCGGCAGCCTGATGGACGGCTTCCCGTCTTCCCCTTGTCCCGGCCCTTGTCCCGACGCGGAGCGCACGTCATGGGTGAGCTGTCTGATCCTCGAAGCCGTGTCGTAACCGGTCACCTCCTGGTCGCCGGCGATAGGAACGCGAATCGAAAGCAAGGGGAAGAAGAAGGTTAAAGCCGCGATCGCGGCCAGCAAAGCCACTATCGGGCGCTCAGGCGTTGTCCAGGGATTGCTCATGAGGCTTGAGTATAAGACGACCTCATTCAAATTCAACCGGAGAGCGCGCGATTGCGACTTCCTTTCCGTGCTGGAAAGAGGTCAGCTATAGAAGAGGTTTGGTCGGGACGGCCAGATTTGAACTGGCGACCCCTTGCACCCCAAGCAAGTGCGCTACCAGGCTGCGCTACGTCCCGTGAAAGGTTACGCAATAGGGTACAGGCGACAGGATGAAAGGTCAACCGCCATCCATCTCAGTCAGGAGGGGTCTGTCATGCTGCGCGGGCCATGTGGTCCTGATCGGAGCGAACCGTCTCGGTTCACGCGCCCTCGCCAACCTGCGACCTTACCTCTGGGCTCAAGACTTCCGCGAAAGGATGGTCAAGATACTCTCGAGTTCGCGCTTGATCGCTTTCAGGTGCATACCGTTCAGCGCGGACCGCTGCAGCGCCTTGTCGTCCTTGGACTCCTCGGTGTGGCCGCTGAGGTGCTTCCTCGCGCCCTCAATCGTGAAGCCTTCGTCATAAAGCAGGCGCTTGATGGCGAAAACGGTCTCCACGTCCTTCCTTCGATAAAGGCGGTGCCCAGACTTCCTTTCGGGTTGGAGCTGCGGGAACTCGGTTTCCCAGTAACGCAGGACGTAGGGTTTAGTTTCGGTCAATTCGCTGACTTCGCCGATCCGAAAGTAAAGTTTGTCCGGGATCAGGATGTCGGTGAAGGAAGCCTGCCGTCCCGCCCGAGATTTGCGACCTCGCGGCATTCAATCTCCGTGCTCGAGGCTCGAATCCGTCGCTCGACGTTCGGTGCGCGCTGACGCCCAGTTGTGCAATGCCGCCTACAATTCCTCCGCAAGGCATCCGAATACTGCGCCTATGCGTTATCCTAATCCGCTCGCGGTGGGTCGTCAACTTGTTGGCTGCCGCACGAGGGAAGTTCCAAGGGTCCGGTGCTGGCTCAAGGGAAAGTACCGGACGCTCAATTTCATGAGATACTGAGCCGATTGTAATAGAGATTCATGAGCGAGCGCTCAGCGCCAATCGAGGTGAACTCCCATCTGGCGGCAGCCGCCGGCGTGCCGCGACTGCGCCGCGTGCTCGGCCTCTGGGACCTAGTTTTTTACGGCGTGGTCCTCATTCAACCCATCGCCGTAGTGCCACTGTTCGGCGTGGCCCAGCAACTGTCGCTTGGCCACACCGTCGATACGGTGCTCATCGGCGGCGTGCCGATGCTGCTCACCGCCGTCAGTTACGGACGCATGGCGGCGCTCTACCCGGCCGCCGGTTCGGCTTACACCTACGTGGGCCGGGGAATCAATCCTCACGTCGGCTTTCTCGCCGGCTGGGCCATGTTTCTCGGCTATCTCGTTCTGCCGCTGATTAACGTGATATACGTGGCGGTGGCGATCCAGCGCGAGTTTCCGCAGATTCCTTACGCGGCCGGCGCCGCCGGCTTCACTGTCTTGATCACTTCGCTGAACCTCGCGGGCATCCGGTGGACGGCCCGCTCCAACCAGGTCCTGCTGGCAGGCATGTGCGCGGTGATCGGAGCGTTTCTCATCCTCGCCGTCTGGTATCTCTACCACGCTCAGGGCGTGAGCGGCCTGTTCTCGACCAGGCCATTCTATAATCCCGCCACCTTCGACTGGCGCACCATGAGGACGGCCACATCTTTCGCCGCGCTCACTTACATCGGCTTCGACGGGCTCACAACCCTCGCTGAGGACGTTCACAATCCCCGGCGCAACGTCCTGTTCGCCATCGTGCTTGTGGTCATGATTACAGCCCTCTTCAGCGGATTTCAGGCTTACCTCGGACAGCTTGTCTGGCCGCAGTTCCACTTCCTCCAGCCCGAGACCGCCTTCATGGACGTGTGCCGCCGCGTGGGTGGCGCCCTGCTCTATCACGCCATGTGGATCCTCCTGATCGTTGCCAGCTTCGGCAGCGGGCTCACCGGCCAGGTCGGCGCAGCTCGCATCCTCTTCGGCATGGGCCGCGACGGCGTGCTGCCACGCCGCCTGTTCGCCCACGTCAACCCGCGCCGCAGCACGCCGGACTTCAGCATTGCCGCCATCGGCATGGTGGCGTTCGGCGCCGCCCTCATCCTGAACCGCGGGGGGAATGGTTACGAAGTCGGGAGCGAAATCCTCAACGCCGGCGCGCTGATCGCTTTCATGGGTGTCAACCTTGCGGCGTTCTGGCAGTTCTATATCATCGGCGCTGGCAACCGGAAGAAGAGCTTTCTGGCGGATGTCATGGCGCCTCTGCTGGGATTCACCTTCTGCCTCGCTCTCTGGGTAAGCCTGCCGAAGCAGCCGATGAGGGTCGGGGCGGTCTGGCTCGTCGGCGGCCTGGTGATCGTCGCCGTCAAGACGCGCGGCTTCCGAACCCGGCCGGTGATGATCGACTTCAGCGAATCGTAGCGTCTGGGAGTGCGGGAGCTTGCTCCAGCTTTTGTGTGCAAAGCGGTGGTGGCGGGCCATTTGGGCTCTGTAGCGGCGGTCTATGACCGCCGCACAAAACGGCTGAACGGGACTGCCGGACGGCGCTCATAGAGCGCCGCTACAGGTCGCTTGCCCGGAGGCGAGCCTATGGCCTGGATCAAGACTATCGAACCGGACCAAGCGGCTGGCGAGCTCAAAACGGAATAC
>QHZK01000468.1 GCA_003224635.1 Acidobacteriota bacterium
TCAAAGACCGTCATTAAGTCGTTGCCTTCACAGACGAGAAATGCCCGGCGATGCTCGGGATCAAGCGCCATGCCGTGGTTGCCATCACACCGTCCGACGGGGTAGCGCCCGACCACCGTGTCGGTCGCCGGGTCGATTACAGCGAAGAGATTTTGATCCTGCAGGTTAACGTACACCTTTCGGGCTACATGGTCGTACTGCGGCATGCCAGTTTCACTGGCGAAGTGCAAAGTTTTGACGATCGTGTCGGTGCTTGCATCGACCACAGCCTCGGCTTTGCCGCGCTCGTCCGAAACGTAGACCTTATGAAAGGGCCCGGCGTAAGCACTGCCATCGGGTTTGGCTTCCGTGGGCAGCGTCTTAACCACTTTCAGCTGGTTGAGGTCCACCACGCCGATCTTATTATCCCCTGAGTCGGACGTATACACCTTGTTCAGGCCGGGTGCGTACTCCACGCCCTCCACACCGGGGACACCCGGGATGGCCTTCACCAGCCTGTTGGTCTTGAGGTCGATCACGTAGAGCCAGTCCTGCCGCCAAATGCGCTGAAAGCAAGTAATTCTTGTCGTAGTCGATCGTGAGATAGTCGAAACGCTTGCCGGGAGGGCCCGGCAGGTCGACGGTAGCGATCTGCTTCAAGGTTGCGGCCCCGGCTGGCAGCGCAGGCAGCAGCAATGCAGCCACTGCCAAAGCCCAATTGGTCTTGCGAAGAATGGCTTGCCTCGGTGACATGAACCGTTCTCCTCTCGCCGCTCTAGGAGCGGGAATCGTTCTGACGTCGCGAGTGTTCGTAAAGCGCGTCATAAAGCGGAAACTGCCGGGCAAGCCTCTCCTCATCCGAGAGCCCAAGCAAAGAGAAGCCTTCCGCAATGGCGCGCAACCCCGGACCCTCCTCCGCAACGTGCTCCTGCCCCTTGACGTCAGCAGCACGGACGATCAAGGCCAGGCGTTCCAATCCCGGTTCGTCGAGCTGGTAATCCACGATGATCGCTTCAAACGTGCACCGCTCGGCCCGATGGTTGAGTTTGACTGCGGACAGCCGAGGGGCGTCGAAGGGAATGGCATTCTCCTTCCCCGCCGTCGTCAGCAGTTCTTCTTCTGCAACGAAGATGAATTGGGCGGCGGGGTCAACGAAGCGTCGGATCAGCCAGGGACAGGCTACTCGGTCGACTTTGATGTTGCGGCGCGTAACCCACTTCATGACACACCTCCTACAGACCAACCGTTCGAAGCCGGCTCCCGGGACGTATCCCCGAGTCTTAACTCAACACCGCTAGTTCTTGCTCGCCATCCCAGCCTTTCCCAGCTGATTGAGCGTTGCCTTGAAGGCTGCCGCCAGTTTTTCCACCGGCCCTTGACCCCAATAGTGAAGAAAAATCACCGTGGGCTGGGAGCCGATCATGTGATGGTGAATCGCCACTACCTCTATACCGTGGCTTCGGAGCGTCTTCAAAACCGGTGTAACTTCCTGCTGCAGCATTGCGACGTCGCCCGCCACCGCGGCGTGCTCGTCCGTACCCACAAAGGCGGCCCACGTGTTCAGGCCCATTCGTGCGTTGATCGTTGCGCCCATTTCTCTCAAGTTCAGGTCGTCACGGCCCACGGTGATTTTGTAGACCAGCCCATTCTGTTCGCCCTCATGACCCACAATCCGGGCGATCCTAGCAGTGTCGATCTTTCCTGGCTGTACCGTGGCCGTGGTCGATACCGAACTGCCGGGGCGGGACGGGACGTGTCCAATCAAGTCAACGGCAGGCTTCGCCATACGGGCGAGGTCGGCAGGTTTCGCGTGACCCATCACATGCATGTAGAAAATCCGCGGGTTCTCATAGAAGAAGTGGTTATGCAGCGCCGTGACCTCGAGCCCGTTGTCCAAGAGCGCCGACATTACCGGGTTCACCTCATCCTCAGTCAGCACAAGGTCGCCCATCATGACGTTCACACCTCCGTCACCCTTGGTCATGGCCAGCCAGCCGCCGAATCCAAAGGGGGTGGGCGTGGCCACGCCTTCGACAACCACGTTCAAGTCCCTGCGAGGAATGTTGATCTTCAGGACGTTTGCCTTGAAATCCCCCTGTTTGCCCAGGATCCTCATCACTTCCTGATACTCGGTGGGCATCTCCTGGGCCGTAGCCCCGAGACTCAGACCCAGAACACACAACTGCGCTGTCAGCAGGCAAGCTGCTGCATGGTAATTCCTCATTGCTTTTTCCCTCCTTGCGCCCTGCGATCTTGCGTCGAAGTTCAAAGACTCGCAATTCCGAGATCGTGCCCTGTCAAGTTTCGCAGAGCGCCCAAAGCGTCGCGCTGACTTGGCACCGTCCGCAATAGCGGCTACACGGCCCGCATGGCGTCAACCGGCTGACTCGAACAGCTTCGTTTCTGACGTTATTTGTTTTTCGAGTTCCGCTGCCATCTTCCTGGCGCGCCCAGCCGCACTCGATTCTCGCTCGGTGCCGTGAGGCTTGAACGTCAGGCCAATGGCGCCGATGAGCTTCCCCGATGAGGTGTGCAGCGGCAAGGTGACGTCGAAATTGCCCTCTTCTTTCAGCACGACGGGTTTCCCTGTTCGCATCGCCTTCAGGTCCTCGAGGTCTGACTTCTGCCCAATCCTCGCCGCAATATTGCAGGCGACGATGATGTTGTCTGCGTGGTTGGGTGGGGTAAGATGCAACCCGATCCGGACCAGCTCCGGGCGCTTTGCGGCGAGCTCGTCAACCAGCTTCTGCGCCACAATCTTACCTGGTGACGTGGAACTCCTCGTGTTGCCCAGGTCCTCCACCGCGAGGTCATCGAAGTGAATGACGGAGTCAGCCTTCGTCCACAGGCCGATTTTCCCCGCATCCTTGAACGTGCCGTCTTTAGCGGTGAACTTGAGCTGGCCGTCGTAGAAACACTTAAACTCATTGCCGCGGGCTTCCACCTTGATCTCATGCCAGGCGTTGGGTGTCACTTTGAGGTTCGCACCAGCAAATTGCACGCGCCGGCCCTTGATGACGTGATAGAGGCGGAAATTGTCCTCAAGCGCGTTGGCGCGGGTGATGTAGTAGTTGTCCTTGTCTTTCAGCCGAAATACCAGACCTGCGCCCTGGTCCACTTTGCCAGAGATGGTCTTGAATTTCACGCTCAAGGCCAGGTCCTTGTAGCTTGTGCCGTCGGCGACGGCGAGCGGAAAACGATAGTCCGTCGAATCGGTGGAAGTCTGGGCGAGGACGTTAGGCTGCGAGGGCGCAGAATCGTCTTTCATGACCGACCACTGGCCGATCGTGCCCTGTCCCGTCAAGGCAGAAGTGAAGCCCGGAGGCATCTTCCCAACGGGATCCTGGTCAAAGCTCCAGGCGCGTTTACCCGTCTGGGCCGAGGTGTTCCTCATCGGGGCAGTTAGGGCTAAGGCGAGCGTGGCCATGAGCGCGAACCCCATCGAATGCCTGCGTGGATTCATAGGCCCTCCTTTGGATCGGTTACTTGAGTCTTGCGGATGCGTTCCCGCGGGGGCGAGAACGAGTAAGTGTACTTAACCTCAAAACGCGTTTCGCGGAGCTGTTGGGGATTCGCTGCGGCGAGACTGGCGAAGCGCGTTCCCACGTTGTAGATCACATAGAAGTCGCTGTCGGGCCGGTAGTTGTAGCGCAGGCGGAGGTTCGCGCTCACTGCCTGAGCGTTCGATGTGTTCATTTGAATCAAGGCGCTCGTGGTCAGAAACCGTGAGAATGAGTAGTTGGCTTGCGCACTCGCCAGGACCACCGAGAACTTGCCCTCTGGGAGTGAGAACTTGTTCCACCTCGCTGTGGTGGCCAGGGAGAAGCGGGCTGTGGGCCGGTAATTCGTACGAACCGACGACTCGATCAGGTGGCCATCATAGTATGTGCCGAAGCGGTTGAAGAGGTTGAACGTGAACCTCCGGTCCTGACCCGAACCATACGTGAGCTGGTGGCGCGTGAAGTGGTAGAGGCCGGGCGGAATGTTGATGTTCTTGTAGATGTTGAACGGCTGGGTGAGGCGCTGGGTGAAGACGTCAACGATATCGTCATCCGTATAAGCGCCGTTGTTGAACTCCGCGCGAAAAGTCGTTTGCCACTCCTGCGTCTGTAGCACCCCTTGAGTGTCCGGGGCATGGAAGATGAAGGACTCAAAGTTGAGCTCCCGGACACCTCGAATCTTGGGACGCGGTCGGAGGTTCAGGTCTACTTCGCTCTGGTTCGAGTCCACTCGATCGACAAAACCGACCTCCGGGTTGTAGTTCGGACCGATCTTGCTCCGCCTGGCAAGGAACTGCAGCCAGTTGGTCTCGTAACTGACATCGATGCCTACATTGGAGTCTCCTGAATGGCTACCCGCCGAGTCGGTACGCGCGCCGTAACCATGGACGATCAGGTTCTTCCAAAAGACCAGCCGACTGTCCACGCCTCCGGTTCGGTTGAAGGGATCAAGGGCGCTTCCCGATTCCTTATTGATACCCATGGTGCCTACGTACGAGTTACCGAACAGCGAGCGCTTGACGCGCACTACGCCGTAGTTGACGGCGGGATTAGGGCCATCCGAGCGCGTTTGCACGTCCATAACTCCGATCTGATAATTGCCCAGCGTGCCCGTCAGCTTTCCCCCTGCGTTCACGGGTACGACTTGGCCCGTAACCGGGTCGATTCCGATTTGACGACTGAAAAAGAGTAGGTCCTGGAATCCGGTCGAGAAGTCGAAGACGCCGGCGTTCTCCAGGAAGAACTGCCGCTTCTCGGGGAAGAAGATTCTATAAGGCGTCAGGTTGAACTGCTGCTGGTCGACGTCGGCGTCTCCAAAGTCCGTATTGATGGTCAGGTTGGCCACCAAGCTCGACCGCAAGCCGTACTTGATATCCACGCCCCCAGTGTGGAGAAAGTCGGTCCCTCCGCTGGTCGAGAGCCGGTCCGCCCCCAAGAGGCCGTAAGGCTTCACAATGAAGAGCCGACCGCTACCAATGTCCGTGATGCCACGCAGCTCGCCGGCCTCAGAGACCTTCGTGATACCAAACACACGCCGGTAGGCCGACCAGAGATCTTCCTCATTCTTGCGCCGAATAAGGCGCTTGAAGTTCAAACCCCAAACCACGTCCTGGGATTGCGTGAAATTCAGCGTGTTGAAGGGAATCCCAACCGTAGCTGTCCAGCCGGCATCGGTGATTTGCGCCTGAGAAGTCCAAACGCCATCCCATCCGGGGTCATAGTCCTGCCCTTCGGAGCGGCGCTCTTCAGTGATGAGGCCGTCGCTCTGCGTGCCCAGCGGATTCATTTGGAAGACGTAGGCATTACGACGATCGTGCGTGGAATCGATCAAAATCTCGAAATTGTCATCCAGGTCCTGCGGTAAGTCTCGCCGCAGCTCGGTAGCGACGATGACGTTCGGGGCAGAATCGCGACAGAGGATTCCGAAATATACTTCACGCCGCGTGTAAAGAACTCGTACCTCAGTGGTCTCAGTTGGCGTCTGGCCCTCATGTGGCTCACGCTGGAGGAAATCCCTCACCGGTTCGGCAGCTTGCCACAGTGGGTCGTTGAGCGTTCCATCCAGGCGAGGGGCGCGCTCGACTCTGACCGCCTGAGCAACCTTAGGCCCGGTCCCGATGACACCGCGGCTCTGGTTAGTGCGTCCGTGGGCCGGTGAGCTCGCACACAACGTGATGGTCACGGTGATAATGCACAGAATGACCAAGTGGTGGAACCCATGGCTTTTCCGATGCTTCGGAAGGATTGGCCGCCTCATGGCTTTCGCTCCGGTCGAAAGCGTTCGGCAAGAGAGGGCTGCCTGGAACACCGATGTATCACGCTCACTGGATAGTTCTCGATAGTTTCTCTTAAGCCAGCCTTCGAGTCGCACCCGGTCAACTCGCCGCAGAAATGACGCGCGGGTTTGCACACCCAAGCAGCTTAACGACACAACCTGAAGAAAAGCTGAAAAGTCGCGTTGTCTCTTAGGCCTGGTTGGCCGGATTCGGAGTTGGTGGGAATCCCAGACTGGGGTCAGCACGACTTGGCCGCTCGACGCCCAGGGGTGTCACACAAATCCACAACAACAACGAGGAGGCTCCCCATGACCTTCCGGGT
>QHZK01000084.1 GCA_003224635.1 Acidobacteriota bacterium
AACTTCACCCCCGGCCCGCTCAACATCACCGACCCGCGCAAGTATGACCCAAACACCGGTGCAAATCCCTATTTCAACAAAGCGCTGTTCGCGAAAGAGCCCTTGGGCCAGCTCGGGACCTCCAGCCGCGAATTCTTCCACGGTCCGGGCCTCAATAACTGGGACCTCTCCCTTCAGAAGGACATCCGGTTGACGGAGAGCAAAACGCTCCAGCTCCGCGGTGAGTTCTTCAACGCCTTTAACCATGCCCAGTTTGGCAATCCAACGGGCAACATCCTAAGTGGAGCCTTTGGGGTGGTAACCAGTGCACGTTCACAGCGCATCGGGCAGGTGGCGGCCAAGATCCTGTTCTAAAGTAGAAACAAACGTAAACACCCCGAGGGTCAAGCTAAGTGCAAGAGGGGAGGATCTCGGCTTGACCTCGAGCAGAACCTTCCGTAATCCCTGCTTGGCTTCTCCTCGACCAAGCACAAGATGGCTCTACCTTCTTGAAGTGCACGACCCCTGTCCCTAGAGGCCGCCTTTACACCGTGAAACGACCTAAGCCGGCGGGCGTCTCTTTCGAGTTCGCGTCGTTCCGGGAGCAACTCGACAGGGGCGGACCGCTGAGCCGGGCCATGGTGGTGATCATCAGCGCCATCGCGGAGCTGGAGCGGAACCTGATCGTGGAGCGGGTGAAGGCCGGGTTGAGAAGGGCGAAGTTGGAAGGGCGGCGAATCGGCCGCCTGTCCCCGGGGTTCGACCAGGAAGCGTTGGGGCGGGATCGGGAGCGGGGGCTGGGCCTGACCGAGTTGGCGGAGCTTCACCACGTGTCGAAAAGCACGGTCGGCCGGGCGCTAAACGAAGCTCGAGGCGTCCCAAAGCCCCTCGTTGCGGATTCCGGGGCAAGGCGGTCACCGATTCCGATTTCAAGCCGGTCACTTCTGGCTCCCGGTCGGAACCCTGACCGGGATCATTTCGGAGAGATTTCCACAGGGCGCAGGACGCTGGACGACATCGCGGGCAATAGGGTTCCACTGGAAAGTGGGGGAACCCACACCGAGCATTGAAAACTCGACTGGACCTTGCATTCAAAGGCTGTCGGGTGTATGTTACCGGAAAATCAAAGGGGGAATTCCCGGTAAGGAGTAACGCCGTGACGAAATATAGGTTCGCACTTTCGGCGATAGTCGCTGGCCTGCTTCTCGGTCTCTCAAGCGCAACGCTGCTCCGGGCTCAGTCAATTTACGGTACCATCACGGGAACCGTGTCCGACCAGTCCGGCGCAGTCGCGCCCGGCGCCGAGGTACAGCTTAAAAACGCGGCGACGGGTGAGGTTCGTAAAACGACCACCAATGCCGACGGGTACTTTTCCTACTCCTCGGTGCCCGCGGGTACTTACAGCCTCTCGGTGAAAATCACCGGCTTCCGGACGGCGGTGACCGAGGGTATTCAGGTGACGGGCGCCTCTACACTTTCCTTCCCATTCAAGCTCCAGATCGAGACAGCAGCGACCAGGGTCGAAGTGACCAGCTCGGCCGATCAGATCGTGTCGACCGACTCCGGCGAAAAGGACTATACGCTGACGACAAAGCAGTTGCAAGACTATACCATTGTCGGTGCGAACGCCGCCGAATTCATCAAGATTCTGCCGGGCTTTGCCCAGCGCAACAACGGCGACGGCCTCAAGACGGGCACGGACTTCAGCGGCCAAGTCATCGGCATCAACGGCAACGGCGATGGCGGCAGCCAAAGCCCCCTGAACGGCGCGTTTGTGGCCAACGGAACCGGCGTGAACAACATTGACATCACGGCGGACGGCGCCCACGTTTCTGACCCCGGTTGCAACTGCGCGACGCCGGTGAACCCGAACACGGACATGATTCAGGAGTTTAAGGTGCTCACCTCGAACTTCAGCGCGGAGAACTCCAAAGGACCCATCGTCATCAATTCGGTCGCCAAGTCGGGGGGACACGATTTCCACGGTCTGGCTTCCTTCGACCTACGAGACTACAAACTGAACGCGAACTCGTGGGTGAATAACTTCACGGGTGTGGCGAAGCCGCAGAATAAATTCATCTATCCGCAATTCCAGATCGGCGGCCCAGTCCTGATCCCAGGGACGGGCTTCAACAAGAGTCGCGACAAGCTCTTCTTTTTTAGCGCATTCGAATACTATTTCCAGACACTCGATACCGGGCTGCTGGGCGCCACGGTTCCGACGGCAAATATGCGCAATGGCAACTTCAGCCCTGAAGAACTGGCCAATCTGGGGACGAAGACCGCCAGCGGCGGCGCTCCTTCCCAGCTCAATTCGAGCCTCACCACCGGCGCGGGCGCCATTTATCCGGGCGGAATCATTCCCTCCTCGGCCATTGATCCGTCTGGCCAGGGCTTGATGAACTTGTTTCCACTGCCGAACGCCGATCCAAATTCGAATGGCGGCTACAACTACGTGAGAGACGTGGTCTTCGATCAGAATTCCTGGCAGTGGATGTCACGCGTGGACTATAGCATCAGCGACAACACCAAGCTCTACGTGCGGTATAACCTCCAAAAGGAGACTCAGCAGTTTCCCGTCACCTTGTGGTGGAGAAATGCCGTCTCCGTGCCGTATCCGACGCCCATTCTCGGGAAGAACGTATCGGATTCGATTTCTACGAGTTTAACGCACGTCTTCAGCCCGACGATGTCCAACGAATTTGTGTTTGGCTACACTTACATTAACTTCCCCAACGTTTTCAAGGACCCGAGCAAAGTCAGCAGGACGGCGCTCAATATTCCGTTCACCGGCATCTTCAAGAATGGGGTGCAACAGATTCCCTCCATGACTAGCTGGGGCGGCGAATTCCCAACTATCCTTAATCCGAGCGGTTTTCAATTAGGAGGGAGCCAGGGCCTTTTTGCCAAAAAGCACCTCCCCTCGATCAGCGATAATCTATCGAAGGTCTGGGGGACGCATACGGCGAAGTTTGGCGCCTATTACGAGTTCGTGATCAATGACCAGCCAAGTAGCAACTATGCGAATGGCCTGATGATTGAAGCGAGTTGGGCGGGGCCCACTGGTAATCCCTATGCGGACCTGTTGACGGGGAATGTTGGTCAGTACCAGGAAACGAACAAGGACGTCCTGCACAACGAGGGATACAACACCATAGAGTTTTTTGCGACGGACAGTTGGAAGGCCACCCGGCGCCTGACGCTCGACTACGGTCTCCGCGCCTCTCATCTCGGCGCGTGGTACGACCGGGAGGGGAACGGCTTCGCCATATTTAATCCTGCGCTGTACGTGCCCGGCTCGCCGGAGTCGTCGGGAACAGGATTTGACTGGCACAAGAAAGACAGCAAGGTGCCGCTCTCCGGGTTCCCGAACCGCGCCCTCTTCTATGCGCCACGCGTCGGAGCGGCCTACGATCTATTTGGCACCGGGAAAACCGTTCTGCGCGGAGGCTGGGGCCAGTTCTACTATCACAACGCGCAGTTCACGCAGGGTCTCGATCAACCCCTCGGCGTCGAGACCCCCAGCACCGGGTCCCTTACGTTTGGGCAACTCGAGGCGCTTGTGCCCGGCACTCAACCTTTCAGCACAGGCGCGGTCAGCCCGACCGACGACCATAGCCCGCTCACCACCAGCTACAGTTTTACCATCTCCCAGCGGGTGCCGTTTTCTTCGCTCCTGGAAGTATCCTACGTGGGAAATAAGAGCAAGTATCAATTGAACCAAAACGGAGTGGGGACCAACGTCAACGTCATACCGTATGGCACTCTCTTCACGGTTGGCAAGGATCCGTCCCTGCTAAACGGCGGCCTTGAGTACCCGTACGGCCCTTACCCGATCTACCAGGCGATCAACCTCGCCAACCACAACCAGTACTCCAATTACAACAGTTTGCAGGTGACCTGGGTCCGGCAGAAGGGCCGCTACGACATGACCCTCAATTACACGTACAGCAAAGCCCTGGGTCTTGTGGGACTCGATCAGACGAATCTGGCCAACGACTACGGCCCGGAACCCTTTGACCGCCGCCACATCTTCAATGCGGCGTACTCTATCGAGTTGGGCGGACCGGTGCACAACAGTAAGGCTTTGGGCGCCCTCGTCAACGGCTGGCAATTCTCGGGCATCACGCAATTCCAGAGCGGCGTCAACCTGACGGCGAACTCCCTCTACGGGGGCTCGTCAGCATTCAACGCCGCGGGCAATATATCATCAAGCCTGAAAACTCAGAATCCCCCCTACAACTCGACTATCACAAACCTTTCCATCAACGGTACGGACCAGATTCCCCTGAATCCGATTCTCACCTGCGATCCGAGGAAGAACCTGGGCCCGCACCAGTTCCTCAACGGGAGTTGCTTCGCCATCCCGACCGTCCCAGGTACCAACGGGCCGATCGTGCTTCCTGAATTCTTCGGCCCGTCGTTTTTCAACAGCGACCTTTCCCTCTTCAAAAACTTCCAGTTCGGCGAATCGAAGAAGCTGCAATTGCGATTCTCCGGCTACAACTTCGCCAACCATCCGATCTGGTCGTTTACCGGTGGAGGCGTAGGTTCAAGCGCCATGAACCTCAACTTCGGCCCGGGCTCGACCGGCGGCCAGTCACAGACCAACTCGGGCTTCGGCATAGCGCCGATCAAGCAAGGCAATCGCGTTATCCAAATCTCGGCGAAGTTTTACTTCTAGTTCCATGGCTGCTGAGCCCCCGGCCTTCCAAGAGCCGGGCGTTCGGGTATACTGATTCAGGGCCAAGCCATGGGAAGCCGTTCAGCAGAGCGCGCGTCAGTTTCTTTGATTCCGCGGTTGCTGTGCGGCTTCGCCGTTTTTGCGCAGTCCACAGTCCTCTTAGCCGGGCGAACTGCGCGGGCTCCCGCGGACGTGCTGAAGGAAGCGGAGACATTCCATCGGGCGGGAAAACTCGATCAGGCGATCAATGATTACAAACTCTTCCTGGAGCAGTATCCCGATGTGCCCCAAGTGAGGTCGGATCTTGGCGCCGCGCTGGCGGGCGCCGGCCGGTACGAGGAAGCGATCGCCGAATATCAGCGGGCGTTGCAACTGGATCCCCTTCCAGAAATCCAACTGAACCTGTCTCTCGCCTACTACAAGATCGGCAAGCTCTCTTTGGCCGTCGACGGCCTCAAGAAGGTCCGCGCGGAATTGCCAGGCGACCTTCGGCCGGTCATGCTTCTGGCGGATTGCGACCTGCGCCTGGGCCAAAATAAAGAGGTTGTCGAGCTGCTGAGCCCTCTTGAACGAAGCCACGGAGACGACTTGGGGATCATTTACATGCTCGGAACCGCCCTGGTTCGCGATGGGCAGGTGGCGAAGGGGCAGGTGATCATCAATAGGATTCTGAAAAACGGTGATTCTGCCGAGGCGCGGCTGTTGTTAGGCACTACCAAGTTGCAGGTGAATGATCTCTCGGGAGCGCTGACTGATTTGCAAAAAGCCGTGGAGCTGAATCCCAACCTGCCTGATCTGTATTCCTATTATGGTCTCGCGTTGATGTCCACGGGCGACCAGGCAGGCGCGCAAAAGGCCTTCGAGCAAGCCCTCAAGAACGATCCCAACAGCTTCGAGTCAAATCTGCGGATGGGCGTCCTCCTTCGCGAAGATCAGAATTACGGCGCGGCACTCCAGCACTTGCGCCACGCGCTGGATGTGCGTCCGGGCGATCTTGGAGTCCGTTATCAGATTGCTGCTGCGGAACTGAGCTTGGGACAGGTTGAAAAAGCGCGCAGCGATCTCGAGGCGATTGTCAAGGAGGCGGCCAATTTTACCGAGGCGCACGTATCGCTCGCCACCGCCTACTATCGCGAAAAAAGGAAGGCCGATGGCGACCGTGAACGCGCCATCGTGGCCAAGCTGGTCGCCGAAAAGCAGGCGACCGAGAAGGGGGTAAGGGCGGCGCAATGAAAGCGTTTGAGCTGGCCCTTCTCATGGCTTTTGTCGCGCCCGTTTCCTTTGCCTTCGGGCAGAAGACCGCGGCGCGTGCGACCGAGGGACACGAATCAAGGGTGGATGGTTTTAACTCTCTGGTCGCCAAAGCGGAAGCCGCTCGAGAGAAGGATCAAGTTGAGCAGGCCATCCGTCTTTACCGGCGAGCCGTTGAAATCAAGCCGGATTATGTGGAGGGGTGGTGGTATCTGGGCACCCTTCTTTACGAATCGGATCAATACACGGACGGCGCCATCGCCTTTCGCCACGTCACAGGCTTAAAGCCGGAAATGGCTTTAGGCTGGGCGATGCTGGGCTTATGCCAGTTTGAGGCCAAGGATTACGAAAGCGCGCTGGTGCATTTGGAACGCTCCGACCAACTGGGGATTCCCCGCGCGGAGAGTTTCTATGACGTGTCCAAATATCATCTGGCTCTCTTGCTGACGAGGTCGGGGGACTTCGACTCCGCCATCCGCATCGCCGCCGATTTCGCCGTGCGTGATAAAGACGGCCCCGACTTGACCGAAGCCATGGGACTGGCAGCACTTCGTAAGCCACTGCTTCCGAGTGAGCTGCCGCCGCTCGAACGCGAAATGGTCATCGACGTCGGGCACGCGATGTGTGACGCCGCCGCGAGGCGCGCGGCGGTGCTGAACTCGGACATTGCCCTGTTGCTCAGCAAGTACCCGAAGGCGCCGGAAATTCATTTCCTCGCCGGCACGATGGAGCTTAGCAGCAATTCCGACCAGGCGCTCGCCGACTGGAAAGCTGAACTAGAGATCTCTCCCGCACACGCGCGGGCGCTCGCGAGCATTGCGGGCGAGTATCTACGGCGGAAAGAGTACCCGACGGCCCGGCCTTACGCGGAACGGGCGGTCGCCGCCAGCCCTGGCGACTGCGTGCCGCACGCCGTCCTGGGGCAGGCCCTCGCAGAAGGAGACATAGACTTGCCTCGCGGGATTCATGAGCTTGAGGCTGCGATCCACTTCGCGCCCGCGCAGTCGCAGGTGCATTTTCTCCTCGCGGCAGCTTACGCCAAAGCGGGGCGCAAGCAGGATGCGGCAAAGGAACGCGCCGAATTCTTGCGGCTGAGGAGCCAGGGCGAGGTGGCGCGTTCGAATCCGCAATGAAATGGCGCTCGAAGCTCGTCTGCCTGCTCATGCCCGTCATAGCCGTCGCTCACCCTGTATCGAGCGACGCGCCGGCCTGTGCCACCTGTCATCTGGAGGCTCGGTGCCAGCCCGCCACTTCCATGGGTCACGCTCTCGAAACGGCGGAAGAGAGCAAGGTCTTGTCCACTCATCCGCTCCTTACTTTCAAGAACGGCTCGTACCTGTACCGGATTGAACGAAAAGGCGGGCAGAGCCTCTATTCGGTCAGGAACGGGAACCAGACCTTGACCATGCCCATTCGATGGGCCATGGGAGCCAGTTCCGCAATCGGGCAAACGTACATTCTCGAGAAGGATGGCCAACTCTACGAAAGCCGCGTGAGTTATTTTAGTGAGTTGAAGCGACTCGGTCTCACGATGGGCGCTCAGGAATCCGCTCCCACCAATATTGTGGATGCCGCCGGGCGCCTAATGGGCCGCGACGATAAACTGCGGTGCTTCGGTTGCCACGCCACAAACGCGGCCCAAGGAAGGCAACTGACGCTCGGCGAGCTGACCCCGGGTATCCAGTGTGAACGCTGTCACGGCCCGGCTCAGAAACACCTGGCGGGGATGGCAGACGGCGCCTCCAATCCGGTGAAGATGAAGCATCTATCCGCGATGTCCACGGAACAAGTCTCCAATTTTTGCGGACAGTGTCACCGCACGTGGGAGGAGATTATTTTGCTCGGCAGGCTGGACATCACGGACCTCCGCTTCCAGCCTTACCGGCTGGCGGGCAGCAAGTGTTACGACGCCGACGATCCGCGCGTCAGTTGCCTTGCCTGTCACGACCCGCACCAGGAGGTAGACACGCACACGAGCGATTATGATGCGAAGTGCCAAGCCTGCCACGACGGCGGCAAGCCCAGGGCAACCGCGTGCAAGGTGGCTGCGAATAATTGCGTTTCATGCCACATGCCAAAAATCGAATTGCCCGGGGCACACCACAAATTCTCAGACCATCGAATTCGGATTGTGAAGGCCAACGAACCATTTCCGGCTTGACGTGTTTCAGGCCGGGATATCGAGGGCAACCCCGGCGTCCGGGGCGCCTCTCTCGAACAAGCGCCGGGGCCTCCATCTCTTGAGTCTAGCAGACCGCTGACATTCTCAGAAGAGAAGGAATCGAGCCATGATAAAGTTCTCCACCGCGATAAGCCTTTGGGCGACGGCAGTGGCGGTCTCGTCGGGACCGGCCGTCCTTGCGCAGCAACCCCAAACTACCACGCCAGCCGAGGACACCGTTAAGGCGCGGACCAACGAAGTCCTGCTCGACGTCGTGGTTCGCGACAAAAAAGGCCGTGCCGTGAACGATCTGAAGGCTGAAGATTTCCATATCTTGGACAACGGCGAAGCGCAGAAAGTCGCTTCGTTTCGACTCGTCCAGGGCGCTGAAGCGATCGGTGCAGGCGGTGCGCGGGCCGAGCTCGATCCCCTGCGACAGGTTCGCCTGGTGACCATGATCTTTCATTGTTACAACAATGACGCGAGGCGCCTCGCCCATGACGCGGCGCTGGACCTCCTGAAGGGCGAGCTTCCACAGAATGTTTACATGGCGGTCATGACGATCGATCATAAGCTCGAAGTCCTTCAGCCCTTCACGAATGATCCCGCCCTGCTTCGGAAGGCGATGGACCGCGCAACGGGAAGCCAAAACACCGATTTTTCCAAGGATACCGAGCTTGTGCGGTCGCACCTCGAGCAGATGCTGGGTCCCAATACCACCGGCGCCCAGTCCACGCAGGGCCAGATTGACAATAGGGCGTCCACGCTCGCTGCCCAGGGACGGAATGCCAACCCGGCCGACCTGGCCACGGTGGCGATGGCTCAAATGCTGCTGCAAATGATTCAGACCGAACAGGCGAATGCCATGACGGAGGGGGGTCGGGCGGAAATCTACGCTTTACTCGACTCCGTTAAAGAACAGTACCGGCTGCCCGGAAGGAAAGCCATTCTTTATTTTTCCGAAGGCGGTTTCACGATCCCGCAAGGAATGGAAGAGCCCTTCAAGACCGTGATCAGTATCGCCAACCACTCCAACGTCAGCTTTTATGCTGTAGACGCGCGTGGGTTGACGACTTTGAGCGCCAATCAAGCTGGCATTGACCAGTTGAAAAGAGCCGCTCAATCTTCTCAGGACCAGCAGACCGGCGGCAGCAGCCAACCTGTCCGGCCGGATGAAGCGCAGCTTTTCGATACGGCCATCCAGACCACGCGGGCGAACACCCAAAGTACACTCGCCAATCTGGCCGAGTCCACAGGAGGCGTGCTGATTGCTAACACGAACGATTTCCGCACCCCGCTTCGGAAGCTCGCTGAAGACATCCAGACCTATTATGAGATTACTTATAATCCGGACATTAAAAATTACGATGGGTCGTTCCGTAAGATCAGCATCAACATGAGTTCAAGTGAGCTTCGCGTCCAATCGAGATCCGGATACATCGCCCTGCCTCCCGCCCTGGCCGCCAACGGGAACGTTCTCCACGCCTTCGAGGTTCCGCTCCTGATGGCGCTGGATTCACCCGAGCTTCCCAGGGCGTTTGGCTTTGAGTCGGAAGCTACCCATTTCCGGGGCCCGCAAAACCAGCCCGTGTGTGACTTAGTTGTGGACGTGCCACTCTCCGATGTGACCTTCCAAAAGGGCAATGCCGGCCAGTTTGAAGGCCGCCTGTCCTACGTCGCTCTCTTGAAGGACAGCCGGGGGGAAGTCGTGAAGAAGTTTCAGAATGAAATCCCTCTCAATGTGCCGGCGGACAAGCTCGATGCCCTAAAGGCGAGCCACTTCATCTATACCGAACACTTCGATTTGCCACCTGGCCGCTACACGCTGGAAACCGCCGTCCTGGACGGTGAAGGCAAGAGAATCAGCGCGCGAAGGAGCAGTCTGATGATGCCTCCGCTTTCCACGGCGCTTGGAATCAGCAGCGTTTGCATCGTACGCTCTATGAAAGACAATGACGGATCTGCCGCGGACTTCGACCCTTTCGCGATCGAAAGCAAAGTGGTTTCTCCCACACTCGCTCCGGTCATCAGCAAGGCGGACGCCAAGACCCTGCCCTTTTACCTGGTCATCTACGCTGATAAGAGCGTGGCGGCGCCTCCCCAATTAGTGATGGAGTTCAGCAGGAATGGAGTGGTCCTGGGAAGCGGCTCGCCGGCGCTTGGTCCCCCGGACAAGAACGGCCGCATCCAGTACATCGCCATGGCCCCGGTGGCGCAACTCGAACCGGGTGAGTTCAAGATACGGTTCGTTGTGACACAAGGTTCTGAAACGGCCGAGGAAACCGCTTCCTTTACTCTTCAATAGGACCAGGAATGAATCTGTCCAGACGGAAACTGCTATGGCTTCCTGTTGCTCTCGGCTCTTCCAAGGTTTTGTGCGCCGTGGGCATGGATGTTTCATCACAGCCTCTATCCCAGGAGATTCGGCCCTCTCGAATTCGCCAAGCATAATTACTGAGAATTGCGAAATATAGTGACACGTATTCGCTGTAGCGGCGCTCTATGAGCGCCGAAAAACGGCGGTCGCAGACCGCCGCTACAGAAAACGTCGTCACTATATTTTGCAATCATCAAGTAGTAGCCAGGCGGACTAGACTCCCACCGGCCTCGAATCAGTACGAGTAGTCGCCATATGGTGGGTGACTCGGCACCTCGTTCGGACGGGGCGGCGACGATCGCCCCTTCGGCGTTACTCAGGATGTAGGTGTCGAGCGGCTTCCCTCGCGCCTGCTCCGGGCTCATGTAGGCCGCTGTGCCTAGGATCACGCCCGCCCGCGTTGCCGCCTCGCTCAGCGTGGGGGAGGTCGAAGTGTCCTGTGCGGCACTGTCACCCTGAAGGGCTCTATCTGCGCGCGCCTCGTGACAGCGAGCCTGTTTAGGCAAACGGGCCCTCAGTTCGCCTGTTGACGTGCGGTTTTCGGTGCCCTACACTGGCGGCACCCTGACCGAGACAGGAGACAACACCCATGGCGCACAAATCGTCTTCTACCCTGGCGGAAACCGTCGGAGCGGCTCTCGACAGCCTCCAGATCGAGCTGCCTTCGTGGGGATTCGCGGACACGGGGACGCGGTTCGGCAAATTCCATCAGCCCGCGGCGAGGACCACCGAGGAAAAATTTGCGGACGCGGGCCAGGTCCACAAAGTCACCGGCGCGTGTCCCACGGTGGCGCTGCACGTGTTGTGGGACGTCCCGGAAGGAACGAAACCTTCGGACATCAAGAAGGTCGCCGAGCGCTACGGCGTGCGGCCGGGCTCGATCAGTCCCAACGTGTTCCAGGACCAGATCTACAAGCACGGGTCGCTGTCGAACGAGCAGGAATCGGTGCGGCGGCGCGCGCTCGAGCACATCCTGGACTCGGTGAGGATTGCGCGCGAGATCGGCTCGCGCGATGTCACGCCCTGGTTCGCGGACGGCTCGAACTTTCCCGGCACCGCCAACATCCGCGCCCGCAAACGCTGGATGGCGGAAGGACTGAAGCGCGCCCATGACGCCTTGGGCCCCGACCAGCGCCTGCTGGTGGAGTACAAACCCTTCGAGCCGGCGTTCTACCATACCGATATCGCCGACTGGGGCATGGCTCTAGGTCTCGCGCGCCAAGCCGGCCCCAAGGGGCGCGTGCTGGTCGATACGGGGCATCATTACCTCGCGCAGAATATCGAGCAGATTGTGGCCTGGCTGCTGGACGAAGGCATGCTGGGCGGCTTCCACTTCAACGACCGGCGCTACGCCGACGACGACCTGACGCTGGGGTCCATCGACCCCTACCAAGTCTTTCGCATTTTCGCCGAGATCAGGTTCTACGAATGGGAGACTGGCCAGCGCGCGGACATCGCCTACATGGTCGACCAGAGCCACAACCTCAAGGGCAAGATCGAAGAGATGATCCAGACGGTGATGACGGCGCAGGAGCTCTACGCCAAGGCGGCGCTCATCGACTTTCCAAGCTTGACGAAAGCGCAGAACGAGCAGCGGCTGATCGACGCCGAAAACACCTACAAGGATGCGTTCTCGACCGACGTCCGTCCCGCCGTGCGGGAGTGGCGCCGCGCGCGCGGGCTGGGCGAAGACCCGCTCGCGGCGTTCCGCGAGAGCGGATACATGGAACGCATCACGCGCGAGCGCGCCGGGCGGGAG
>QHZK01000085.1 GCA_003224635.1 Acidobacteriota bacterium
AGATGGCGGAGGCGCTCGCGAACCATCTGGGCCGGGACAAGGTTCGCGCTTTGAGTGCCGGGTCGCGGCCACTCGGGTACATTCTGCCGGAGACCGCCGAGGTCCTGGCCGAGCAGGGGATCCCACTCGACGGTCAGTGGTCGAAGGGAATTGACGAAGTCCCGGTCGACGACATGGATTACGTCGTGAGCATGGGCTGCGAAGTTTCGTGCCCCGTTCCGCTTGGTTTCAAGGGCCGGGTAGTGGAGTGGGACGTCCCCGATCCTTACAGCCACGACCTTGAATTCTTCAGGAGCGTGCGCGACCTGATCGAAGAAAACGTAAGAAGCCTCCTGGCGAGTCTGGCGTTGGACGCTTGGCGCGACACCGCATACGGTCGTCACCAATAAGACGAAAGACGAAGGACGAAGTACGGAGCCTCGAAAATCAGTTTCGAAGCAGGAATAACGTTTTCGCCACCAATCCTTCCCATCTTGATTGCTCGACATTCCGTGATACTTCTGTGTCGGGACCAGCCCGTGACGTAGCTGATTGCTCGCCAGGAGGAAGATTCAGTGCTTCTCGCCGATCTCAGCCTCGCGCGTCGCGTCGAAGCCGGGGAGGCCGTGGTAGGCTCTGAAAGCGCTCGAGCTTTGGCTCGCATTTATCCGGAGAGCGGCGCCGCGGCCCTGCCCGTAGCGGGTGGCTGCGCTCTTTACGTGGGCGCGGCCTCGCCGTTCAACCAAGCCTCAGGGGTGGGCATGAACGGCCTGGTCACGGAGGCGGAGCTCGACCAGCTCGAGTCGTTCTATCGCGGCCGCGGGTCGGCGGTGCGGATCATGCTTTGCCCGCTGGCGGACCCCTCGCTGGTGCAGTTGCTCGGTTGCCGGGGTTACCGGCTGACCGAGATGGAAAACGTTCTGGTGCGGGCCATCCAGGGTGACGAGCCAGTCCCGCCTCCAGCCGCCGGCGTAAGCGTCCGTCGAGCCGCTCCCGGGGAAGCGAAGCTCTGGGCGGGCATTATCGGGGAAGGCTTCTTCGGGACGGCGGAGCCGGAGCCGCAACTCATGCAGCTAGTCCTTGCGGGTTTTAGCACCTTGAATGCGAGCTGTTTTTTCGGATGTCTCGACGGCAGGCCGGTGGGCGCTGCGGTCGTCCACGCTCACGACGGCGTCGCCATGCTCAACGGAGCCGCTACGCTGCAGCCGTATCGTGGGCGCGGCGTGCATACCGCCCTGCACCACGCCCGGCTGTCGTTTGCGGCCGCGGCCGGATGCGAGCTCGCGCGCGTCGTGACCCAGCCCGGCAGCGCCTCGCAGCGCAACGCGGAGCGGCAAGGTTTCAGCGTCGTCTACACCCGATTGGCGATGGTGCGCGAGTGGAGGCCGGCCGCCACCCCTTGACTTTCAACCTCGTTCGAGACCGGCGTGGTATGATAAGCGCCGCGACCCCTTATTTAAGTTTCGTTGATCGGTCTTCAATCGAAGTTGAGGAAACGACACCCTGGCGGAGAGCGTGATGAAAGAGCACCCGGACCATCATGATGCGGAACTGCTGCTGCGCCTTTACGAGCTTCGGCGCGAGGAGAAGCTGCGGCTGGCGCGCGGCTGGCTCATCGGCGAATTCCACTCCGACTCGATGGACGATTTTCAAAACCGCTTTCCCGCGGGTTCCAAGGAGAACGAGTATTTCCGCATGGCCGTGAGCTACTGGGACATGGCCGCCTCTATTGTGAAACACGGTCTAATCAATGAGGAATTGTTCTTTGAGAGCAACTCGGAGTTGTGGGCGGCCTGGAGCAAGGTCAAACACCTGGCTCTGGAAGGGCGCACGACGTACAAGAATCCCCATTTGTGGAGCAACCTCGAGGCGCTGGCGGAGAAATATGAGAAGTGGATGGAGGCGCGCGCGCCTGGAGCTGTTGCGGCCATGCGCGAACGACTCAAGACTCTGACGGCCAAGAAAAAGTCTGACAAGTGACGGGTGGTCCAGGCTGTTGACAATCCCCTACGCGCGGTCGTATATCTAAACCTTCTCGGCTGGCTCTTCACCGGGGCCGTCAGCGCGGCCTCTTCCTTATGACGCTTGAACCTGACTGCTCATGACGCAGGGAGGTCCATCCCGTGAAAACCCGAGTCCATCTGAACGGCGCGTGGCGAGAGGATGATGTTGAACCGAGGCTGCTGCTGGTGCACTACCTGCGCGAGGTGGCAGGGCTCACCGGAACGCACATCGGCTGCGAGACCTCCATCTGCGGGGCGTGTACGGTGCTCTTGAACGGCGAGGCGGTGAAATCCTGCACGCTGTTTGCCGTCCAAGCTGACGGCGCGGAGATCACCACCATCGAGGGACTGGCGACCGACGGCAAACTGCATCCGCTCCAGCAGGGCTTTTGGGAAGAGCACGGCTTGCAGTGCGGCTTTTGCACGCCGGGCATGATCCTGGCCTCATACCAGCTCCTGCGCCGGAACCCTCACCCCACCCAAGATGAAATCCGGAAAGGCCTCGAGGGAAACCTGTGCCGTTGTACCGGTTACCAGCACATTGTGAAAGCGGTGGAATGGGCGGCGCAGAAGATCGGCGACCCAAGCTGAGGACTGGAAACTGTCAGTAGTCAGTTGTCAGTCGTCCGTTGTTGCCGGATCAGCTTTTGTAAAAGTAGCAGCGGTCCCGTGCTGAGCACAAAAGACCAAGGACAACCGACAACCCGAGGTAAATTATGGGCACGCTCCTAGGGGAACGGATCAAGCGCAAGGAAGACCCGCGGCTCATTCAAGGGCGCGGACACTACGTTGACGACGTGAAGCTGGACGGCATGCTGCACATGGCCTTTGCCAGGAGCGTGCATGCTCACGCCCGCCTCAAGTCGGTCAACGTATCGGCGGCGCGCGCGCATCCCGGAGTCGTAGCGGCCTACACGGGGGCTGATCTCAAAGGCAAAGTGGGGCTGGTCCCCTGCGCCGCAGGCATGGAGGGGCTCAAGGTCCCTGACCATCCCTGTTTGGCTGTGGACAAGGTCTGCTACGTCGGCGAACCCATGGCGGCGGTGGTGGCGCGTGACCGCTACGTGGCTCGCGATGCCGCCGACCTGATCGAAATCGACTACGAGCCCCTGCCGGCGGTGGTCGATCCCGAAAAAGCGTTGGCCGCGGGCTCGCCGCTCATACACGAGAAGCTGGGCGACAATGTGGCGTTTGTGGCCAAGCTCGAAGGCGGCGACTGGAAATCGGTCGAAGCCGACAAGAGCCTCAAGGTCATCAAGCAGCGCATGATCAACCAGCGCCTGGCGCCGGTATCGATGGAGACGCGCGGGGTCATCGCCAGCTACTCGCCGGGAGAGGACACTCTCACGGTGTGGTCGTCCACTCAAATTCCTCACATTCTCAAGACCCAGCTTTCCCTGATGAGCGGCGTTGACGAGGCGCGCTGCCGGGTTATCGCGCCGGAGGTGGGCGGCGGATTCGGCAGCAAGCTGAACGTTTATGGCGAGGAGGGCGTGGCGTGCTTCGCGTCGAAGTCGCTGGGCAAGCCGGTGAAGTGGATCGAGGGTCGCGGAGAGAACCTGGTGGCCACCATTCACGGCCGCGACCAGATCAACACGGTTGAAATCTACGCGGCGCCCGACGGCAAGGTGGTGGGGCTGAAGTGCTGGATTATTGCCGATCTCGGCGCCTACCACCAACTGCTGACGCCCGCGATTCCAACGCTCACGGCCTTGATGATTGTGGGCTGCTACAACACTCCAAACGTCTTCGTGGAAACCAAGGGCGTGTTCACCAACAAGATGGCGACCGACGCCTATCGCGGCGCCGGGAGGCCCGAGGCCACCTACATCATCGAGCGCGCCATGGACCTGGTGGCGCACGAGTTGAACTTGGACCCGGTCGACGTCCGGGAGAAGAATTTTCCTTCTTCGAAGGAATTCCCGCTGTCGCTCGTCACGGGCGTTACCTACGACACCGCCAATTACCAGAAGACCCTCAAGAAGGTCCTGAGACTGGCGGGCTACCCGAGCCTCCGCAAGGAGCAGGAGCGGCTGAGAAAAAAGGGTAGGTATCTTGGCATCGGCCTTTCCACCTACGTCGAGATTTGCGCCATGGGACCTTCAAGCCGGATGCCGGCAGGCGGCTGGGAATTCGGCTCGGTGCGCGTGGACCCGACGGGCAAGGTCACTGTGCTCAGCGGCACTTCGCCGCACGGCCAGGGCGAAGAGACCAGCTTCGCGCAGATCGTCGCCGACGGGCTTGGCATCCCTTACGACGACGTGACCGTGTATCACGGCGACACCTTTCAGGTTCCCATCGGCATCGGGACCTTCGGCAGCCGGACCACGGCTGTGGGCGGGACGGCGATTTACCGGGCCGTCGAGCAGCTCAAGAAAAAAATGGCCCGCATCGCAGCGCACAAGCTGGGCGTGAAACCCGGCGAGCTCGAATTCAAGGACGGCAAGGTCGAGACCGCGGACGGACAGAAGTCCATGACGTTTGTGGAAGTGGCGGGTGAAGCGATTTTTGCCAAGCAGCTTCCGCCCGGCATCGAGCCTGGACTCGCCGAGCAGTGCGTCTTTGAGCCGGCGAACTACACGTTTCCATTCGGCGCGCACGTCGCGGTCACGGAGATCGACGGCGAGACAGGCGAGGTCCGCCTGCGGAACTACTTCGCGGTGGATGACTGCGGCCGCATTCTGAATCCCATGCTGGTGGACGGGCAGATCCACGGCGGCCTGGCGCAAGGGATCGGCCAGGCGCTCTGGGAAGAACACGTTTATGACGAGAACGGTCAGCTCGTCACCGGGACGCTGATGGACTACGCGGTGCCCAAGGCGTTCCATTTCCCCTGGTTTGAGACCGAGAACACACAGACCAGGACGCCGGTGAATCCGCTGGGCGTAAAGGGCGTGGGCGAGGCCGGAACTATCGGTTCGACGCCTGCCGTCGTGAACTCGGTAATCGATGCGCTAAGTCCGTTCGGCGTCCGGCACGTCGACATGCCGCTGAAGCCGGAAAAGATCTGGAAGATCCTGAAGCAACACCCAGGGAATTGAATCATTGAGCCATTGAAGAACGGAACCCTGGGCGCAAGAAGTTGTCAATGGCGCAATGACTCAATAGATCAATTCCCCCGGAGGCGCCGTGATTCCTCAACCATTCGAATACCACGTTCCGAAGACGCTGGCCGAGGCCTCTCGCCTCATCGCCCAGTTCGGGGCCGAAGGAAAGGTCCTGGCCGGAGGGCACAGCCTGGTGCCGATGATGAAGCTGCGCCTGGCCGCGCCCAAACATCTGATCGATATCGGTCGGATCACGGAGCTGAGCTACGTCCGCCCGGACGGCGATGGCAAGGTGGAAATCGGCGCCCTGACCACGCACTTCCAGATTGAGTCTTCGGAGTTGCTGAAAGCGAAATGTCCGCTGATGCCGGAAGCAGCGAGAGAAATTGGCGACGCCCAGGTGCGCAACAAGGGGACGCTCGGCGGGAGCCTGGCCCACGCGGACCCGGCGGCGGACTGGCCGGCGGCGGTCCTGGCGCTCGACTCGGAGATTCGCGTCGCCTCTTCGCGCGGCGAGCGCTGGATCCCGGCGCTGGATTTTTTCGTCGACCTGATGACCACGGCGCTGGCGGCGGATGAAATCCTGACGGCGGTCCGCGTGCCCGTGCTCCCCATGAACGTCGAGCCCTCCCAACCGCCGCGCGCCGGTGACTCGTACGTCAAGCTGCACCAGCCCGCCTCCGGGTTCGCCATCGTCGGCGTGGCGGCCCGCGTGCTGCTCGCTGAGGACGGAACGGTCGCGCAAGTGGGCGTCGGCATTACCGGCGTGGGCGCGAAAGCCTACCGCGCCACCGCGGTCGAAGAGGCGCTCAAAGGCAAATCGCCCGGCTCGAAACACCTCGAGGAGGCGGCTTCCCACGCTGCGGACGGCGTTCAGGCTAACGCCGACCTGTACGCCTCGGCCGAATACCGGGCGCACCTCGCGCGCGTCTACACGCGCCGGGCGCTGGAGAAAGCCGTCGAGCGCGCCAGCGGGAAATAAAGAAGCCGTCAGCCTTCAGCCGTCAGCTTTCAGCGAACAGACATTTGGGTTCTTGTTTTCGAGGGCCGTTCGGTCCCTGATATACTGAGCGACGTAAGTTATTCCGCATACCGCTGTAGCGGCGGTCTGTGACCGCCGCTCGGCGCTCATAGAGCGCCGCTACAACTTACGTCGCTCTGTATAGCTGAAGGCTGACTGCTTATCATGAAACTCGAAGGTACCCACACCATCCTGGCCCCGCGTGACCTCGTCTGGCAGCGCCTGATGAATCCCCAGGTGCTCGCCCGCGCTCTGCCGGGATGCGAAAAGATGGAGCAGAATGCGGACGGCAGCTTCGGCGCCGAATTGAAAGTCGGCATCGGCGCGATCAAGGGCGCTTACCAGGGACGCGTCGAGATTCTTGACCCTGCGCCTCCCGAGCGCTTCCGGATGAAAGTCGAGGCGAAGGGCACCGGAGGGTTCGTCAAAGGCGAAGCCACGCTGTCGCTGGCGGAGAACGCCGGTGGCACGCTGATCACGTACTCGGGCGAAGCGCAAGTGGGAGGGCTCATCGCCAGCGTCGGCCAGCGGCTGATCCAATCGGCGGCCCGTCAGAGCCTCAACCAGTTCTTCCAAACTTTCGCCAAGCAGGTCCAATCGTCGTAACCCGCCGCCCATTGGGTGTCGACCCCCCGCCGTGACGCGAAGACTTTGTCAGCAAACTAAAAGCTGGCTAAGCTAGAATCTTTGGCTCTTGCAGATTGCCGAGGGCTGATGGTTGACGCCTTCTGCGGCCATGGACCACTGCTAACGAACTCATGCCCGAGACCCGCGAGTTCATAGTCTCACCCGAGGATGCGGGCCGGCGACTGGATGTCTTCCTCGCTCGCCATATGCCGGAGTGGAGCCGCAGCCAGCTCCAGCGGCAAATCCGCTCGGGGCTGGTCACGATTGGACCGCGGACGGTCTACAAAGCCGGCGAAGCCGTCGCGGCCGGCGACCGCATCAGCATCCGCGCGGCGCGCCGTGAGTTACGCGCCGTGGCGGAAGACCTGCCGCTCGCCATAGTGTACGAAGACGACGATCTGGTGGTCGTCGATAAGCCCGCTGGAATGGTGGTGCACGTGGGCGCCGGAGTGAGGTCCGGCACGCTGGTCAACGCGCTGCTCCACCACATCAGCAGCCTCTCCCGAGCGGGCGGGGAACTGCGCCCGGGGATCGTCCATCGCTTGGACAAGATGACTTCGGGTCTGGTGCTGGTGGCCAAGAATGACCTCGCTCACCGCCAACTCACGGCGCAGTTCAAGTCACGGGAAATACACAAGACGTATGTCGCGCTCGTTCACGGGCGCGTGTCGAACCCGAGCGGCGAGATCGTGAAGTCGGTTGGACGCGACCCCATCCACCGCGTGCGCATGCGGCCCGGAGGCATCGGGGCCCGCGAGGCCACAACCCGGTATCGCGTGCTGCGGCGCTTCGCCCACTTCACGCTGCTCGAAGCCGAGCCGCTGACCGGACGCACCCACCAGATCCGCGTCCACTTCTCGTCGATCGGCCACCCCGTCGTGGGCGACACGCTCTACCGGGCGCCCGCGCGCATCAGCATCGGGGGCAGCGAACTGAAGACTCTAAGCCGAAACTTCCTCCATGCATCAGCCATCGAGCTCAACCACCCTCGCACCGGCAAACACATCAGTTTCGAGGCGCGGCTACCGGACGGGCTACAGGAGTTCCTCCGCGCTCTTGAGAGCGACACCTAGCTTGTCACTGCCGAGCGTCACTGTGACTGACTGCGAACACGAGGCGTCGTTATTGCCTTGCAGTGGCGTAGCTTTTCCGCGTCGGGGTGCGACTTGTAGAACGAATCCAAGGGGTAGCACCCAGAAACCAAACCATTTCGCGGGCCTGTCGTGCAGTCGCTGAAGGTGCGGCACAAGAGCTTCATCTGCAGCGTCCTGCCCGCGAGTACATCCGCTGGGAATTCAGGATATGGCAGGACTAAGCGTCCGAGTCCAACAAAATCGACTTTTCCGGTGCGTAGGTTGTGCTGGGCCACGTGTGGGAGCCACTCCTGCAAGTAGCTGTAGCCGGAACCGACAAGCAGCAGGTCGGGGAAGCGCTCTTTGAGCGTCGCAGTGACCAAAATGTGACGCGCCACACCGACCAGCGGATCTTCCGGGGGCAGGTAGCCGTCGGAGGGCGGGAAAAGCGCGGGGCGCTGGATGTGAGGCGAGTAATAGGGGCTGCCCGCCGAAATACAGGCCAGCTCGACGTTAATGGATCGCATCAAGTCTAGAAAGTCAAATGCCTCATTCAGCTTGACCTGGTCATCTCTGGTCCTTACCGGGTGGGCGGGATCTGCCCCGAACGCGTAAGGATACTTCCCGTCGGAGTGCGCAGGTACGCCCCTGCCGTCTTCGGCGGGAAAGAACGGCACGGTATCGAACGCGCTAAACCGCACTCCGATTTCGAGGTCCGGCGCAACCGCCCGGATGCCCGAGGCCACCTCGCGAAGAAAGCGGGTGCGGTTCTCGAAGCTTCCGCCGTATCCTCCCGGGCGCGTGACGGCGCTCAGGAACTCGTGACCGAGGTAACCATGACAGTGCTTGATATCGACAAAGTCAAACCCAATGTCGTAAGCCCGCTTGCCGCAGGCGATAAAATCATCCACCAGCCGGGAGATTTCGGCGTCGGTCATGCAGGGGTAATCCGGCGGAATGCCAAATCGCGCGTCGAGCACCGGATGGTGATAGAGGATGGCGGGCTCGAGCCTGGTCTTCTGGTTGGGCCGCGAAAACCTCCCCGAGTGGGTCAACTGAAGGCCGATCAAGAGGTCGTCGGCCGTGCCAAAGCGGAGCTTGTGCTCCTCGACGAGCGCCGTTCGCAGGGCCGAGATTTGGGCTTGCGTGCTGTCGAGGAGCAGGAGTTGGTTGGGGTTCGCGCGTCCGTCGTGGCGAACCGCAACCGCCTCGCCTCCCCATATCAGCTTGGCGCCGCTCTGCCCGAAGCGCCGCCAGCGGCGCACGGTGAGGTCGCTGGGTTCGCCCTGCCGGGTCCCGTCCCAGCCTTCCATCGGGAGAACGCAGAACCGGTTTCCGATGGTCCTGCCTTTGAACCGGCAAGGGCGGGCCAGCGGCGCTTCGGGGCCCGCTTCCAGAGTCGCGTCAAAGTCGAGCGCAATGCCCAGCGCGGAAAGGTGCGCGCGGAACGCCTCCGCAGATTTGAGCGACGCGACTCGGACGTAGGGGGCGGTCTGACTCATGCCTCCCCGACATTATACACAGCATCCACAGCCATCAGCTATCAGCCATCAGCCATCAGCTTTGAGCACCCTGGCGGGCTGGGAAAGCTGACGGTTGATAGCTGATAGCTGACGGCTGATGTCTCGTGACAAGGGGACCACGGACAAGGGACCAAGGGCGCTCTTATTCTGTGCTATCCTGGCACTATGGTCCCAATCAAAGAATTCGCCGACGGACTGGCTTCGATCCCGGAAAAACAATTCACCGATCAGGCCGTGCTTGACTACCTGCGCTGGAACAGAGTCGATGTGCTGAGCCTGGCGTCGTATCTCTACTTTTCCGGGGAGCATTACACCCGGAACCTCATCCACCGGACGCCCCTTTTTGAGCTGATTGCCATCTGCTGGGAAACCGGGCAGAGAAGCGCCATTCACAATCATCGAGACCAGCGCTGCTGGATGGCGGTGGCGTATGGCAAAGTGCAAGTGCAGAATTTCAGGCTGGTCCGCAAGAACGCTGCCACCGGATTCTGCGAGCTCGAGTCCAGCACGCACTTCGTCATCGATCTCGACAGCCCGCAGGAGGTCGATCCGGCGGAGCCCATTCACCAGGTTGTGAATCCTCACTCCTTCGGCTCGCGCGCCGTCACCCTGCACGTTTATTCAAGGCCGTTCGATACCTGCGAAATCTACGACCTGAAGACCGAGCACTACGAGGACGTGAAACTGGTGAACACCACCGAGTATGGCGTGGTGAAGACAGCCATGAAGCTCGAAAAGGTCACCCTGCTACCTGCTCCTGATACTGTCCATCGTTTATAATGCCGCTATAATGCCGCCCGGACCATGTCCTGCTTGGCCGAGCGCCTGTGCGATGCTTTTCACGCGAAGTCGGCGAGGGCTGGCACTGGTAGGGTCTGTAGGGTCTTGAAGACCGCTAGCGTCTGGGCGCGCGAGGCAGTATAATCGCGCCTCGGCCGAATGCGCTCGTGTTAGAGGATTCTGTGGCGATTTTCCGAAGGGCTGGCGCCCAGGGGCCAACCCGGTTATCTTGTCGCCCTCTTGGGCCACAACACGCTGGGACGATCAATCCGAAAACAAGGAGAGACTCATGAAGCGATCGAGGAGCGCCGCGTGGAGCGTGATAGTGATTGTGGTTTGGGCTGGAACCGCCTGTCTGGCGCAAGGGAGCCCGCGAGGGACCACCAAGCTGGACTTGGGCGGCAAGACGGTTTCCGTAGAGTACGGTCGCCCGTCGCTCAAGGGTCGCACGATGCAGCAGATGCTGGGCCGCTTGAAGGTCGGCGGCTTCTGGCGTTTGGGGGCGGACGAGTCGACCACGTTCTCGACCGACACGGACCTTGCTTTTGGCGACGTCACCATCCCCAAGGGCAAGTACAGCGCCTGGGCACGGAAAGAGGCTGGTAACAAGTGGACCCTGGTCTTTAATAAGAAAGCCGGTGTGTTCGGCACCGACCACGACCCGTCCGCCGACTTCGCCTCCGTCCCGCTCGGGGAGGGCAAGGCTTCCGATAACGCCGAAGAACTGACCCTCAGCCTGGACAAGCATGATGACGGTGGAACTTTCGCGATTCACTGGGGCGACACGCAACTCTCTGCCGAATTCAAGGCGAAGTAGGGCAATGGGCCAATCTGGCCTTTGTAGCGGCGGTCTGTGACCGCCGGACGGCGCTCATAGAGCGCCGCTACAGCCAGTTGCGCATTCTCGTTGGACTTGGTCCGTTGGTGGCGCGCTGGGCGACGGGTTGAAACGCGACCACGAGCGGCGTCGCCCTCCAACAACTTGTCGATGTCGAAGGAGAAGATCATGAAGCGACTACTTATCGCAATCGTTGGTCTGGTGTTGTTTTGCGCCTGCGCCGGTACCGCTCCAGCACAGAACGCGCGCGGCGCCGCCGAACTCAAATTGCATGGCAAGGCGGTTTCTGTAGAATACGGGCGTCCTGCGCTGAAGGGTCGAAAAGTGGAAGACATGCTTGGTCAACTTCCTGCGGGTGAGGTGTGGCGGCTGGGTGCCAACAAGTCCACAACTTTCAAGACCGCAACCGATCTGGTTTTCGGCGAGGTGACGGTCCCCAAAGGCGAATACAGCCTCTGGGCGCGCAAGGAAGCCGACAACAATTGGAAACTGGTCTTCAACAAGCAACACGGCCAGTGGGGCACGGACCACGACGCGTCCCAGGACCTTCCCGGCATCCCGCTCAAGGAGACGAAACCTGCAACGCCTGCGGAACAAGTGACGATTGGCCTGACGAAGACGGGGGATGGGGGCGAAATCACGATCGGGTGGGGCGACATGGAGCTCTCGACCGACTTCAAGGCAAAGTAAAGCCTCCGTGGGTGGTCGTTCGTCCGTCACAGAAGCCCTCAGCTATCAGCCGCCAGCTTTCAGCAAGCGCGTCTGGGGTGGTCTTTCGTTCCTGCTGTTTGCAGAGTGCTCATTGCTGATAGCCGAGGGCTTCTGTCACACTTCTGGAGAAAAGGGGGAGCACCATGGCCAAAGTCATCTACTGCAGCAAGGTTAACCCGAGTTCGGATTGCGATCATGTGATCCGGGGGGACAGCGAGGAAGAAGTCCTGCGACAGGCGGCAGTACACGCGAAGGAGCACGGTTTGCAGCCGACGCCGGAGCTGATGGCAGCCGTGAGAGCTGCGATCGAGGACGAGTAAGCGACGAATGGGCGATGGTCTCCCAGGATCGCAGCTTGAGGCTCTGCCTCAGGGCGATGACCCCTCGTTCACCGCGCGCCTTTCGGGCCCCTCGTGACACCTTTCGAGCGAGCCTTTTTGATTGTTCTCGATAGCGTCGGCATCGGGGCAATGCCCGACGCCGCGGCCTACGGCGATGCGGGCCGCGACACGCTCGGCCACATCGCGGAGCGGCGCGGCTTGCGCGCGCCCAACCTTGTCCGCCTCGGTCTCGCCAATATTCGACCGCTCGCGGGTGTGGCGCCTGCGGGCGCACCCGAGGGCGCTTACGGCAAAGCCGCGCTGCTCTCCCCCGGCAAAGACACCACGGCAGGCCACTGGGAGATGGCGGGCATCATCCTCGAGCGCCCTTTCCCTACCTATCCCCACGGATTTCCGCGCGACGTGATCGAAAAATTCGAGCAGGCCATCAGCCGCAAGACGCTGGGGAACTATCCCGCATCCGGCACGGAAGTGATCAAGCAACTGGGTGAGCAGCACCTGAGGACCGGGCAGCCCATCGTCTACACGTCCGCTGACAGCGTGTTTCAGATTGCGGCACACGAGGATGTGACTCCGGTCGAGGAACTCTACCGGATTTGCCAGATTGCGCGCGGGTTGCTCCAGGGCGAACACCGGGTAGGACGCGTCATTGCGAGGCCGTTTCGCGGAGAGCCTGGCGCGTTCGTGCGGACCGAGCGGCGGCACGACTACGCGGTGGAGCCGCCGCGTCCCATGCTCCTCGACGTGCTCGCCGAGGCCGGGCTCCAGGTGATCGGGGTGGGAAAGATTCCTGACATTTTCCTGAACCGCGGCATTACCCGCTCGCTCGCCGGAAAAAACAATCGGGAAGCGCTCGAAAGCACCCTGACGGTCATCGCGGAGTCATGGCGCGGGCTGGTCTTCACCAACCTGGTGGACTTTGACATGCTGTACGGCCACCGGCTTGACGTGGAGGGCTACGGGCGCGCTATCGAGGAAGTGGACACGTTCATTCCCACGCTCCTGAACGCCCTCCGGCCGCGCGATCTTTTGATTCTGACCGCCGACCACGGCTGCGATCCCATCGGTCCGAGCACCGACCACTCGCGCGAGTACGTGCCCATTCTAGCCTGCGGGCCTCACGTGCGGCGCGGCGTCGACCTCGGCGCGCGGGCGACACTGGCGGATATCGGCCAGACCATCGCTGAGAATTTCGGCGTTACCATCCCGCACGGAACAAGCTTCCTCGCGGACATTGGGTGGGGAGCGTGAGGAATGCCTTCCCTGTGTCTTCTTGTCAGCTTGAAGAGCCTAACACGGAGGTGACTGAGATACTCCGTGTGCTCCGTGTTAAAGCTCGGGCGGCACGGCTAAAGCGGAATCTCCTGACTTTCAAGCCGGCGGCCCGCGCCAGTTTCGCTTGCGCCTCATCAAACGTCCAGAATCGCTCGGCCTTCAACTCGAGCGCCATAGCAACGTGCAGGGTATCGAGCGTCCGGCTGCCGAGGCGGGCTACGTGGCGGCGGGCGAGCTGGGAGCAAACCTCGAAGGCCATCTCGGGTATGCTGATCTCAACCCACAGTCCGTTCGCGCGATCACGGGCGAAGTCGGCATGCACCTCTTGGGCCTCCTCGGCCGACATCTTCCTCTGGAAGACGTGCTGCTCGACCGCATGGGTCCATTCGGCGCGATGCAGCGGCGTAAGCCATATGGCGGGTTTTGTGACCATGCGGCGTTGCGCGCCTGGGGAGTGGACGTCCTGAATGTAGAGTGATACAAAAAAGCTCGTGTCCGCGTAGACACTCAATAGCGTCCGCGCTCCTTGATGAGGAGATCCGCTCCGGGAAGGACGCGGTTGCCGAAAATCTTCTTCAAGCGCGCGGCGAAGTTCGGAGCTTCGCGGGACCGCGAAGGCGGGCTCGCAGGCACGATCCGGGCAATGACCCGGTCGCGCTCCCGGAGTTCCACGGTTTTGCCGGCGCGCAGCCATGCTTTCAGCCGCCGCGTGTCTCGAAGTTGCCGAATGTTCACTGCAGGCATGGTTTTATTGTGACACGCCGTGTGTCACAACGTCAAGATCCCTCGCTGCGCGGTAGTGACTCATTTCGGGTGACTCCAGCGATGGAAGCAGGTATTTCGAGCCACGTTTGGAGCGTTGAGGAAATCGCGGCGTTGTTGGACTAACGGTCGGGCTGGAGGCAAACATGCTGGTGTTGAAACTGGCTGCTGTAACCTGCGCCTTTTATCTTGGGGCGGCTGTGCTGATCGAGGTGGCGATGATCGTGCTTACTCATTTACTGGGCGGTCTTAGCGTTATGGCAACCCGTCCCAGATTGGTTGGCGCTGTTTTCTTTGGAGGCGTGTGGTTGGCCTCGTTTCTCCTCGCATGGCGCGTTGTTGTTACACCGATCTTTGCGAGGATTTCAAAATGAGTCACTACCCGCTGCGCCTTTGGAGAGGATGGCCGCGCGACTACTGGCCCGAAGCCAGGGCGGAGGCTTCTCTGGGGGCGTAGTAGCCCGTGCGGGTGCGGACGAGGAGCCGTGTGTGGCGATCGGGACCCAACGCTTCCACGCGCACGGTGCGGAAGGTACCGTCCTTTCTGGTGTTGGACGGGTAGTAGGCCAGGGTGTATTGGTTGCGGATGTCGTGGGCGATGTGCACGCAGGTGGATTCCACTTCGTCCAGGGTTTTCGGGAAGTAAGCCTGGCCGCCGGTGAACTCGGCGAGCTGCTTCAAAACCTTCGCGGCCCTCTTGGCTTCTCCCCCCTTCATCTTGAAGAGGCCTCCGGGCTGTTCCTCACCCAACAGGCCGATGCAATAAATGGCCGCGCTTGATTTCTGCGCCGTGCCGACCAGTTGCTCGAAGGTATAGCGGCTGGCGTTGTCCTCGCCGTCGGTAATCACCAGCAGGACCTTCTTGTCGCGGTTGCCGAGTTTCAGGTGGTCGAGGGCGGCGTTGACGGCGTCGTAAAGCGCGGTCCCGCCGCGTGAGTCGATCTTATCCAGCGCCGACTTCAGGTCCTCGAGATTCGAGGCGAAATCTCCGGGCGTATCCAGGTAGTAGACGTCGTTGAAATTGACGACGAACGCCTGGTCCTGGACGTTCGACGTCTTGACAAACGCCAGGGCGGCCGCGTTGACGCCGGGACGCTTCTCCCGCATGCTGCCGCTGTCGTCAATCACGATGCCCATAGTGACCGGGATATCGGCGTGGGAGAATACCGAGAGCTTCTGGGGAACGCCGTCCTCATAAACGCGGAAACTGTCTCGTCCGAGGTCGTCCACCGGACGGCCTCCTCTCCGGTCAAGCACCGTAGCGTGCAGAACGACCAGGCTGACATCGACGTTGATCTTGAACTCGTCCTTTTTCTCGGGCGGCGCCTGCTGGGGCCCCGGTTGGGCCGGTTGAGTTGCCGGCGAAGCCGACTGCGCAGACTGGCCAGCGGCGCCATCAGGCTGGTC
>QHZK01000086.1 GCA_003224635.1 Acidobacteriota bacterium
GGTGCGGGAGTAGACTTGGAGCGGGGGCAATCCTTTCGGTGGACTGAGCTTGACCTTGATGCGGCGCCAGCGGCCGTCCCGCACCAGGTTCGAAGGCTTATAACCGATAACGTATTGGTTGCGTAGCTCAATAGAGATTTTTTCCATGATGTCTGGCAGCTCATTAGGGTCCTCGACGCTGAACATTCGACCGCCTGATACTTCCGCAAGCTCCGACAGCAGGCCGGGCCCTCCGGCTTCTTCGGTCGTCCGCCCGCGCGACGAGAGCGGTTCAAATATCCCCACCGCATAGATTTCAACATCGGCCTCCTTCACGGCCTTCTTGACGTCGCGCTCCGTGTAGCGGCTGTGGTTGTCGCCGCCATCCGAGATCACCAGCAAGGCCTTACGGTTGGTGGTGGCCTTCTTCATTTCGCTCAGGCCAAGGTAGATGGCATCCAGCAGCGCGGTCTTGCCGCCCGCCCGGACCGTGATCAGACGGTCCTCGAGATTTTCGAACTTCGACGTGAAGGCCGAGATCAGGTTGGGCCTCTCGTTGAAGTTGATGAGCATGAACTCATCCTGAGGGTTAGATGTCTTGAAGAATTGCAGGGCTGCTTCCTTGGACTTCTCAATCTTGTCGGACATCGACCCGCTCGAATCGAAGATCATCCCCACGGAAATGGGGGCGTCTTCGGTGGAAAACGCCACAATCCGCTGCGAAACCTTCTCGTCGTAGACCGCGAAATTGTCCTGATCGAGGCCGGTCACGATTCGGTCATACGGATCGGTAACCGTCACGTTGACGACCACCAGGTTGACGTCAACCTGGATCGGCGTGGTGTGAATGGGATGCCGCGTGACGGTGATCTCAGCGCCCTTCTTTTCGCCATTCAGAAGATCAGCCTTCGCGCCGTTCGGCGGGTCAGTTTTCCCGGCAGCGGCCCCGGTTGCGGCCCCGGTCGCGGCCCCGGTCGCGGCTTGTTGGGCCTTGCCGTCAACGGGAGTGCCAGCGGGCGCTGGCGCGGTGCTCTGGTACTGTTTCGACGCGTCCGCCGGCTTGGATCCGGCCGCTTGTTTGGCGGCGTCCGCCTGCGGCTGTTCCTGCGGCGAGGCCTGGTCACCCTGAGCCAGCACGAAGCTGGGTCCGAGGAGCGCCAAAAGATAATGCAAGGGATTACCAGGCTTGGACCGCACACTACCGGTTGCGAGACACACCGGCGCGCTCAGCAGGGCAGCCGTCCATGTCGCACGCCGCAGCGCGCTGCGCCGGAAAACATCTCGCATGGCTAGCGCTCTTTCCGGGGCCGAGTTTCAGCTACAACGCGCCTCCCGCTGCCCCCCCCGTCCCGGCTGTAATCTGAACTGAGGCCATATTAACACAGGATGCAAGTCAAAACTATGCGGGAGCCTGAACTGAGGCTGGCCAATTTTTAACCGGGCGCTCTCTGGATGAGGTAACGCAACCAGCCGGATGGCGCTAACGACGTAGCCACACAATCACTGTCTCTGCGACCCGTGTCGGCTCACCAACTAAGCCGCCTGAGTCCCTTGATCAAATCGAAATGTTGGTCTTGGCTCAGAATGGGCAGGGCGTGCTGGCGGCAGAGCGCCGCGATCCACGCGTCATTGGAGGGGATCGGCGTACCAGCCTCTTTGAGCTGAATGCGCACCTCCGCGTACCAAATGGCGGTTTCCTCATTGACCTCGAGCACGCGCGCGACGGAGACGAACTCCTTCAGCCAGCGCTCGTACTGACGCCTGTGTCGCGACTGGGCAATTCCGAACCGGTACTCGCCTAAGACGATAACTGGGATTGCAGCGTCGCTGGCGACGGCAAATTGTTTCGCCGCGCCAGTTTGGCCTTCGGCAATCGCCGACAGAGCGTTCGTGTCGAGGATCAAGCCTGTTCCTCTGGCTCGACTGCTTCGAATTCCCGCTCAATCCGCGCGTTGATGCGAGCCGTTTCCTTCCGCAGGTGGCGCAGCCTTCCCACCAGCTTCGCCTTCATCCTGTCGTGCGTCGGGGACTTGCCTTCAAGCTTCTCGGCCACTGCCTCGCTCACAAATTGGCGAAATGGAACTCTTTGTTCGGCAGCCTTCGCCTTGGCGCGGCGGAAGACCGCATCTGGAATTTCCAGTGTCGTTTTCACTCCTGCATCATCCCATATTTATGGGAGGCGATCAAGTCGTGTGCCGAGCACCTGCTTGAAGCGAGGCCGAGACAACGCGATCCCCGTCTTTCTGATGGCCACGGGGCTGCCGTTGCACACCAGCGTCATACGTCGGGATGCTTACCAGCGAATCCAAGCGAACAATTTCCTGATTGACAACCCCTCGGCCCGCGGCGCATCATTGTTCGTACCGATACCTTACTTTACTTCGCTGACTTCGGTACGAGCGATCACGGCGCTCCTTGGGCTGGGAAGCAGTTGGCGCCCGGCGGATGGTTTTTGACGGCGTACAAGTCAGTCCTTTGCAGCGAGCCTGCCAAACCGACCCCTTATTTCCCGGAGGCGTATGGGTGCCAAATATATCTTCGTAACCGGAGGTGTGGTCAGCTCGCTCGGAAAGGGGCTGGCTTCCGCGTCGATCGGCTGCCTGCTCGAGGCGCGCGGGCTGAAGGTCTCGCTTCTGAAGTTCGATCCTTACCTGAACGTCGACCCGGGCACCATGAGTCCTTTTCAGCACGGCGAAGTCTTCGTCACCGATGACGGCGCCGAGACCGATCTCGACCTCGGGCACTACGAGCGCTTCACCCACGCCCGCATGATGCGCGCCAACAACTGCACGGCGGGGCGCATCTATGAGAGCATCATCACCAAGGAGCGCCGCGGCGACTACCTGGGCAAGACCGTCCAGGTAATCCCCCACGTCACGAGCGAAATCAAGGACGCCATTCGCAAAGTCTCGAATGACGTGGACGTGGTTATCGTCGAAGTGGGCGGCACGGTAGGTGACATCGAGTCGCTGCCCTTTCTCGAGGCCATCCGCCAGATGCGCCAGGAACTTGGACGGGACAACGCGGCGTTCGTCCACCTGACGCTCGTCCCCTTCATCGACGCCTCAGGGGAACTCAAGACCAAGCCCACCCAGCACTCGGTCAAAGCACTGCGGGAGATCGGCATCCAGCCTGACATCCTGCTTTGCCGCACCGACCGCTACCTTGCTACGGACCTAAAGGCCAAGATCGCCCTGTTCTGCAGCGTTCCGGAAGAGGCTGTGATCACCGCGAAAAACGTCGAGCACATTTACGAAGTTCCGTTGGTGCTGGCGGGCGAAGGCCTTGACACCCAGATCCTGCGGTGCCTCAGGATCGAGACCGCCGAGCGGAATATGCAGCCGTGGATTGACCTGGTGGAGCGCCTGCGCCACCCCGCGGGCGAGGTCTCGATCGGCATCGTCGGCAAGTATGTCGAGCTGCAGGACTCCTACAAGAGCCTGAACGAGGCGCTCACTCACGGCGGACTTGCCAATGACGTTAAGGTCCGCATCGTCTGGGTGGAAGCCGAGGAGCTCGCGGGGGACGGCTGGCAGCAGCGACTTGAAGGCTTCGACGCCATTCTGGTGCCGGGAGGATTTGGCAAGCGGGGAATCGAAGGCATGCTGCGGGCGATCGAATTTGCTCGCACGCGCAAAGTCCCCTACTTCGGCATTTGCCTGGGCTTTGAGTGCGCGGTGATCGAATACGCGCGCAACGTTTGCGGTCTCGAAGGAGCGAACAGCTCGGAGTTCGATCCCAACCCCGCACACCGCGTGATATACAAGCTGCGCGAGCTGCGCGGGATCGACGAGCTGGGCGGCACCATGCGGCTGGGCGCCTGGACCGCCCGCCTCAAGCCCGGCTCGTTCGCGCACCAGGCTTACGGGATGCTTGACATCTCGGAGCGGCACCGTCACCGCTACGAATTCAACCGCGAATACGAAGACGTGCTGGTAGCTCACGGCCTCTCGATTACGGGCGACACCCCGGACGGCACTTACGTCGAGATTGTCGAAGTCCGCGACCACCCGTGGTTCCTGGGCTGCCAGTTCCATCCCGAGTTCAAGTCGCGTCCCCTCGCGCCGCATCCGCTTTTCAAGGCGTTTATCCACGCCGCCTGCGAATACAAAGCCCGCCGCCTGGCCTCGAGCGGCGCGCCGCGGCAGGCCAAAGCCGGGCAGGCTATGGTCACCGGCGGATGACGCTGAGGAGAGCCCGCCAAAAGGCAAAACTGAAGGTTGAACATTGAAAATTCAAAATTGAAAATTGAAAATATTGAAAATTGAAAAGCAAAAATCCGCTGAAGATTCCTCGACACCGGAAGGCCGTCGGAATTCTGCTGAAGGACGCCCGACTCTCAGTGACCGCATACTCAAGCACGGAACGCGAGTGATCAGAGTGGTCGAATCGCTCCCGAACACGCTCGTAGGAAGGCGAATCGGAGACCAGCTTGTGCGCAGCGCGCTCTCAGTCGGCGCTAATTTCGAGGAGGCCCAGGGCGCCGGGTCCCGCGCCGATTTCGCAAACAAGCTCCGGATTGCGTTAAAGGAATTGCGAGAGGCAAAACTACTGGCTTCGTGTGATTGCGGAGGCCAGGCTGTTGCCTCCCAAGCGGCTCGCTTCGTTAATCGACGAATCAAGCCAGTTGGTAGCGATGATGGGTAAAGCCGCAGCCAGAGCAAAAGGCAAGGCCAAGGATTCCAGAGCAGACGTTCCCGGGCACGAGCCGTCGGACGAGGGTCCGACAGCTTGAACTTTTGCTTTTCAATTTTTCATTTTTTCATTTGATCCTTCGAGTTCTTCGGGACCTCCATAATTTCATGCCCCACCTTGTCCGCGTCGGCAAGCTCGCTCTGGGCGCGGGATGCCCACTGGTTCTGATCGCCGGGCCCTGCGTGATCGAGAGTGAGCGGCACGCCTTGAAGATGGCGGAGCGCCTCGCAGCCGCCGCCCGCGAGCTCCGTGTTCCTTACATCTTCAAAGCCTCCTACGACAAGGCCAACCGCACCTCGCTCGGCTCCTACCGCGGGCCGGGATTGGCGCGCGGTCTCGAAATCCTGGCGAGCATCAAGACGAAGGTCGGGGTGCCCGTGCTCACCGACGTGCATGACGCGAGCCAGGTCGCTCCCGCCGCCGAGGTGTGCGACGTCATTCAGATTCCGGCGTTCCTGTCGCGCCAGACGGACCTGCTGGTGGAAGCAGGGCGCTCGCGAGCCGCGGTCAACATCAAGAAAGGTCAGTTCCTCTCGCCCTGGGAAGTCCGCCACGCTGTCGAAAAGGTGGCGAGCGCCGGCAACCACCGCATCCTCATCACGGAGCGCGGCTCGTCATTCGGCTACAACAATCTGGTTGTAGATATGCGCGGGATTGCGGTGATGAAGGAGTGGGGCTATCCCATCATTCTCGACGTCACACACGCGCTGCAACTGCCCGGTGGCGAGGGCGCGCGCAGCGGAGGCCAGCCCCGGTTCATCGAGACGCTGGCGAAGGCAGGCGTCGCGGCGGGCGCCGACGGAATCTTCATGGAGGTGCACGACAATCCATCGCGCGCTTTGTCGGACGGCTCGAACGCGCTCGATTTGAAGCGATTCAAACCGCTGGCGAGGAAACTGCGCGACCTCGGGCGCTTCGTGCGCAAGCTCGATTAGCGCCAGGAGCGCGGGCGACTCGGTGTGCTATCATCGTGCCCTGGGAGCGCGGGCGTCTCGCCCGCTGTTCGTGATTCGACATACCGCAGCTTATGGCTCTTGAAACCGCCCGCAAGGTGCTCGAAATCGAGGCCCGAACCCTGGCCGAGTTGGTCGGCCGCCTGGACGAGCGCTTCACGCAAGCCGTGGAAACCCTGTTCGCCTGCAAGGGCCGCGTAGTGGTCACCGGCATGGGGAAGTCGGGGCTGATCGGGCAGAAAATCTCCGCCACTTTTTCGAGCACCGGCACGCCGTCGTTTTTCCTTCATCCCGCCGAGGCCCTGCACGGCGACCTGGGCAGCCTGGTGCGCAATGACGCGCTGGTGGCGCTTTCCTACAGCGGCGAGACCGAGGAGCTGCTGCGCCTGCTCGACACGGTGAAGCGCCTGGCTGTCCCGCTCATCACCCTGACGGGAAGCCCGTGCTCGACACTTGCCCAGGCGAGCGACGTCGTGATCGACGTGGGCATCCGGCAGGAGGCCTGTCCGCTGGGCCTTGCTCCCACAGCTTCGACCACTGCGATGCTGGCCATGGGCGACGCGCTCGCCATGGCCCTGCTTGAAAGGCGAGGCTTCACGGAGGAAGACTACGCGGCGCTGCACCCGGGCGGCAAGCTCGGCGTTCGGCTCAAGCGCGTGGAAAACGTGATGCACGCGGGCGACCAGGCGCCCAGCGTGGCCCCCACGACGTTGATCACGGACGTGATCTACGAGATGAGCAGGAAAGGCCTCGGCCATACAACCGTAGTCGAAGACGGCAATCGTCTGGTGGGAATCATTTCTGACGGCGACCTGCGGCGCTTCTTGCAGAGGGAAGGGAACCGGGCGCTCGGCCTGACGGCGGGGGATTGCATGTCGCGGGACCCGGTCACCATCGGCCGCAAGGAACTCGCGACTCGCGCCCTGAACCTGATGGAGGCGCGCAAGATCACTTCGCTGCCCGTCGTGGACAGGGAAGGGAAACTCGAGGGCGTGGTCCACTTGCACGACCTGTGGACGACACTGAATTATGAATTCTGAATGATGAATTGTGAATGGTGAACTACAAACAGAGAGATTGTAATTCAGAACTCATAATTCATAATTCAAATGGCCATGTCATCCCAGGCGGTGCGCCAGCGCGCCCGCAAGATCAAACTCCTGCTGATGGACGTCGACGGCGTGCTGACGGACGGCAGCATCTATTACTTGCCGCAGGCCGTCCAAGGCTCCTCGGGACGGTTGATCGAGACTAAAGGGTTCCACGCGCGCGACGGTCTGGGCATTCGCCTCGCGCACGAAGCCGGGCTTAAGACCGGGCTCATTTCGGGCCGGACTTCGCCACTGGTCGAGTATCGGGCCAAAGAACTGGGTATCCACTTCGTCCAATTGGACGCTTTGGAGAAATTGGGCCCTTACCAAGAAATTCTTCGGGCTGCGAATCGGCGCGACGAAGATGTTTGCTACGTGGGCGATGACATCGTTGACCTGCCTATTCTCAAGCGCGTGGGACTGGCGGTGGGTGTGGGCGACGGGCATCCGTTCCTGCGGCGCCACGTTCATTACTGGACTCGCCAGCCCGGGGGCTGCGGCGCAGTGCGCGAGACCATTGAACTGATTCTCGACGCGCAGGGCAAGCTGCGCGACGTATTCAAGTCGTATCTCAAATAGCCAGGAGCGCGGGCGTCTCGCCCGCACGTTCTTTAGAGATAATCGAATGACCAGTGGACCCGCGAAGAAGCTTTACCTGCGCCGGATCGCCGCGGTTTTGTCATTGTCCCTCGTCTTTTTCCAACCGGCGCGGCCTTTGGCTCAGAATGCCGGGCAGGAACGCGACGCCTGGCAGCGTCCCGAGGAGGTGATGGACGCTCTCGGCATCAAACCGGGCAGCGTGGTCGCGGACGTTGGATGCGGCGCGGGCTACTTCACGTTCCACCTGGCGGAGCGCGTCGGTCCGAAGGGAAAAGTCTACGCGGAAGACATCAGGGAGGACAGGCTGGCCGGGATTCGCAAGCGGGCCCAAAAAGAGGGTGTGACGAACATTGAAACGGTGTCGGGCGCGGAAGACGATCCGAGGTTACCCCTTGCGAGCGTCGATGTTGTGATGATCGTCGACGCCTTCCACGAGATGCGTCATTACGACGCCATGCTCGAAGCGGTCTTCCGGGCGCTCAAGCCGGGCGGGCTGCTTGCTTTGATCGACGGCGCCGCTGAGCCGGGCCGTCCGCGCGACGAGTATTATGAGCGCCACCGCATGCCGGAACAGACGGAGCGCGAAGACGCCGAGCGCAACGGGTTCCGGTTCGTGCGCGATCAGCCCGGGTTCACGCGGGCGGATGACAAGAAGGAATACTACTTCGTCATCTTTGAAAAGCCAGGAGCGCCGAAGTAAACATCTACGCGCGGAACATCTGCTCGATGCGGGCTCCCACTTCCTCATGGGTAAGGAACTCGCCACGGTCGAGTTGGTCCAGGCCCTTCCTCACGCGCTGCCGGAACCATGCATCGTGGTCCAGATACCGTTCAACGGGCTGCTGAACGTTGAACTCTTGGCTTTCGACTCTTGACTTTCGACTTTCGACTGCTTGGTGTGCGGCCCTTTCGACTTTTGACTTTCGACCTTCAACTGCTAGAATGATCCGGATGGCTTCCACGAACTTCGTTCATCTTCACCTTCACACGGATTACAGCCTGCTCGACGGCGCCTGCGAGATTTCGGGGCTCATGGACCGCGCGGCGGAGCTGAAGCATACTGCGGTGGCGGTCACGGACCACGGCAACCTCTTCGGGGCGATCAAGTTTTACAGCGAAGCGCTGAAGCGCGGCCTGAAGCCGATCATCGGCTGCGAGGTCTACGTCGCCAGCACGAACCGCTTTGACCGCTCGCAGGACTCCGACCGTCCGAACCACCTGGTCGTGCTCTGCGAGAACGAGCGCGGCTACCGCAATCTGGTGAAGCTCGCTTCGGCGGCCTACACCGAGGGCTTCTACTACAAGCCGCGGATCGACAAAGACCTGCTGGCCCGGCATTCGGACGGCCTGATC
>QHZK01000087.1 GCA_003224635.1 Acidobacteriota bacterium
GCCTGCGCGGCGAGGTTGCCGCCGCGCTCGCCGCCGACCGCTTCGACGCCGCCCGGCAGTCCGCGTACGACCTGCGCGACATCTTCGGCAAGGGTAATTTCTACCTGGAGATGCAGGACCATGGCATCGCCGACCAGAAGCGCATCAACCCGCACCTGGTCAAGCTCTCGCGGGAGACCGGAATCCCGCTCGTCGCGACCAACGATTGCCACTATCTCACCCAGGCTGACGCGCGCGCCCAGGACGTGCTGGTGTGCATCCAGACCGGCAAGACAGTGAACGACTCGACCCGGATGAAGTTTCCGACCAACGAGTTCTTCTTCAAGTCGTCGGAGGAGATGCTCAAGCTGTTCGGCGAGGTCCCGGAGGCG
>QHZK01000469.1:0-5864 GCA_003224635.1 Acidobacteriota bacterium
ATAGCGCTGCCGCCATACCTTGCGCAGCGACTGGGCAAAGTCCTCCAGCTCCTCGCGGGACGCGGGGCGCTCGACAAACTCGAACGCCTCGCGCTTGGCCCACTCCAGGATTTGCTGGTCGCGCAGCAGGTTGGCGATGCGGAACGCGGGTATGCCTGCCTGGCGGGTCCCGAAAAAGTCGCCGGGACCGCGGAGTTTCAAGTCCACTTCCGCAATGCGAAAGCCGTCTGTCGTCTGGGTCAGCGTGTAAAGGCGCTCGTCGGCGACTTCGGTGCGAGGTTCTCCGGCGAGCAGCAGGCAAGTGGATTTCCCGCGCCCGCGCCCGATGCGCCCCCGGAGCTGGTGAAGCGGCGCGAGGCCAAAGCGCTCGGCGTGCTCGATCAGCATCACGGTGGCGTTAGGAACGTCGACACCGACTTCGACCACCGTGGTCGAGACCAGGATGTGGAGCTCGCCCGCTTTGAACTGCTGCATCACGCGTTCTTTCTCTTCGCTCGGCAGACGGCCGTGCAGCAGGCCCACGCGGAACTCGGGAAAAACGTTGTGCGTGAGCTGTTCATACATCCGCTCAGCGGCGCGCAACTCCAGCTTGTCGGACTCCTCGACCAGGGGGTAGACCACGTAGGCCTGCTCGCCGCTCCTGACCTTGGCGCGGATGAACTCGAAGGCGCGCGTGCGGTCCTGCTCGCCCAGGAGCCGCGTCTCGATGGGCGTGCGGTTCGGAGGAAGCTCGTCGATCACGGAATAGTCAAGGTCGCCGTAGACGGTGAGCGCGAGCGTGCGCGGAATCGGCGTGGCGGTCATCACCAGGACGTGCGGAGCGGGCCCCTTGCGAATCAGCTTGTAGCGCTGCAGCACGCCGAACCGGTGCTGCTCGTCCACCACCACCAGGCCGAGCCGCGCGAACTCCACGTCGCCTTCGATCAACGCGTGCGTGCCCACCACGAGGTTCACGACGCCCGCGGCGATGCGCTGCTTGAGTTTCGCTTTCTCGCTCGCCTTGCGCGCGCTGGTCAGCACGTCAACCTGGTAGGACAGGGGCCGCAGCAACTGTTTGATGTAGAAATAGTGCTGCATGGCGAGGATTTCCGTGGGGGCCATGAGCGCCACCTGGCAGCCGCCCTCGATCGCCACGATCGCCGCCTGGACAGCGACGATGGTCTTTCCGGACCCCACGTCCCCCTGGAGAAGGCGGTTCATGGGATGGGGCGAGCGCATGTCGTCCACGATTTCCTTCAGCGCTCGCTTTTGGGCCGCGGTCGGATGAAAAGGCAGGATTTTCTTGATCGCCTGGCGGACATTTTCCGTAACCCCGAATTGGACCCCCGGCACGGACTTTGCTTTCCGGCGCTTCAAGGCCAGGCCGGCGCCAACGTTAAAAAATTCCTCGAAAATCAGGCGAACTTGCGCGGGCGTCCGAAATTGGCAAAGATCTTCGAGACGCTGTTCCTGATCCGGGAAATGCGTTTGACCGAGGGCGCTCGCCCGGTCCATCAGCTTATTCTTCACGCGCACCGACTCGGGCAGGCACTCTGGAATTTGTCGGCCCAGAGAGGCGAGCGCTCCCCAGACCAGCCGGCGCAGGACGCGCGACCCGAGCGTCCCGACCGACTGGTAGATCGGCACCATGCGGCCTATTTGCAGAGAAGCCTCGGCTGAGGGCTTCACTTCCGATTCAGGCCCGGGTTCGGATTCCTGAACGATCTCGAACTGCGGCTGGATGATCTGGAAATTCCCCGTGCCGTAAGGGTCGCGATCGACCTTGCCGTAAAAAAATACGGTCTGGCCGGGTCGGAAGACCTTGGCTTTTTCGAGGTACACGGCGTTGAACCACTTGCAGCGTATCATTCCTTTCGAGTGTCGCGACCTTCCGCCGCCTCTCAATGCTGACAGACCGAACTCGGAGCGGAGGCCGGAGTTCGCGCGGGAGGGATCCTGGCGCGCCGGGACTCCTGCTGACGGGCCTCCGTCCGAAGGGGCTCCGGTTTCGGGCCTTTGCGCCGCCGGAGGGCTGCCGACAGCCGAGTCACTTGCATCGACCGCCGCCAAATCGTAGATGTACGTGCCGCCTCGGGTCTTGGTGAGTCCGCAGGTGAGGACCTTAGCAAGCACCGTGGCAGTCTGGCCGGGAAGCAAATCGAGGACGCGACTGATGCGTGTGCGGTCTTCGTAGCGAAAGGGAGTGTAGTAAAGCAGGTCTTCGACGGTTTGGATGCCACGCGATGCCAGGAGTTCGGCTCGTGCGGGGCCGACACCCTTCACGTACTTAACCTCCGAAGAGAGCGTTAGTTTCGAGGCTGGCATCGTCTTCAGCGTCTTCCATTATAGCCACAAGTGCGGGCCTGGCGCCGGGGAGTAGCGCCAAGGAGAGCCATTTGCGCAAACCTCGGCTTGGTGTAATTACCATAGGCAGCCAAGCCCGCCTTGCAAGCGCCCGCCGACTCAGGAATCAGGCCTTCACGGTACATCCGGAGGATTCGCGCCGCCGCCTCCGCCTGCAGGAGACAAAACAGGCAAGAAGCTTGACAATGCGTCAAAGCGTTGGGTATGCTCGTCCGCAGCGTTGGGTAATGCTCGTCCGAGTGGAAACGCGCGCCACTAGGACCGCAGGCCATGCGGAGGAAGCCTGCCTTGTCTGACGGCGCTCACCAGTGTCCGCCGATTCAATCGGGGCCGTCCCCCGGGGACTTGAGAGCGCCGCCACAGTTAACCTGCTTCTGATAAAAGGCGAGGAGACAATGAAGGCCCACCGGCCGCTATTCCTTCTGGGAGTTGCGCCCCTTGTCTTACTCTTCTCGCTGGCGAGCGCCATCTCGGCCCAGTCAGCGGAGCAGGACGATGCCGTCAAGTCCACGCCCGACGTGTTACAAGATTCCCAACCCGCATCCCCCGAAGATGATTTGCCCTCGACTTCGTCGATAAGCGGTGGTGGCGTTCTCGGTCCCGATTATGTGCTGGGTCCGGAAGACGTGGTGAACATCGAGGTCTTCAACGTGCCGGAGCTCAAGCAGACCGTTCGTGTGGAGAATGACGGCACGATTTGGGTGAAGCTCCTGGGGCGTGTCAAGGTGGTGGGGCTGACTACGGAGGCGCTGCGCGAAGAGCTCGAGTCGGGGTGGGGCAAGAACTATCTGGAGAATCCCAAGGTTGTCGTCTTTGTGAGGGAATTTCACGGCCGGCCGGTCTCAGTGATTGGCGCCGTTGAAAAGCCTGGACTCTACCAGCTTCCTGGTCCGAGGACCTTAATCGAGGTGCTCTCCATGGCGGGCGGGCTCCTCAAGCGGACCAACGGCGCTGCCGGCCGGACAGTGTACATCACGCGCAAGGGAGACTTCGGAGACTTGGAGATGGCCCCGGGCATGCATCAGACCGCTGCCCACCAGATCGAGATTGATCTCAAGCGGCTTCTCTATTCGCGCAACGTTGCGAGCAAGGCCGGGGTCGTCTACGTGGCCGGCGAGGTGAAGAAACCGGGCGGGTTTCTCCTGGACGACCGTGACACCTTCACCGTGCTGGAGGCGTTGGCCCTCGCCGAAGGGTTGACCGCCAACGCGGCCAAAAAGAGCGCTCGGGTCATCCGCCGATCAGACAATGGGTCCTTGAGTGAAACTCAGGTTGACGTGGGGAAGATTCTCAACGGTAAAGCCGACGACGTCGTCTTGGCGGCCAACGACGTGTTGTTTATTCCCAACAGCCGCGTCAAGTATGTCGGCAAGCGGACCGCCGAGTCTGTGGTCGGGACGTTAAGCGGACTTATCGTTTTCAGGGGCCTATGAACGAGTCGATTGACGTCCACCAAAGGAGAGGTCTGGTGCAGGGAGACCAGGACTCGAGCGGCGAGTCGCAGCACGCCATTGAGCCGGCTTTTTCCCGGTCGCTGCAAGAGTCTGAAGTCCTGGACGTGTCGCCGGAAGAGGTTCCCCACCTGCTGGACTACTGGCAGGTTGTGCTCAAGCGCCGCTGGACGGTTCTCGTATGCCTGCTCGTCGTCTTCACGACGGTGGCCATCGGCACCCTGAAGAAGAGGCCGGTCTACGAGGGGAAAGTGCTGCTCGAGATCAACCCCGAAGAGCCCCAGGTTTTAAACTTCCGAGAGGTTTCGCAGGAGGCGCCGACGGTGGACGTCGATAGCTACCGCGAGACGCAATATAAGATCCTTCGGAGCCGCACCCTCGCCGAAAAAGTAGTCAACGACTTGCATCTCTATCAAAGCCCGGAATTCTATCGGAATCGGGGGTTGTTCGGACTGTACGAAAGCGATCCCGAAAAGATCCCCAGCTCGGACCCCGGTCCGCCGGACACGTTGACGGACGCGTACCGAAACAGCGTGACGCACTTCCTCGCCTCGGTGGACGTGAATCCGGTGCGGCGTAGCAATCTTGTTGAAGTAACGTTCGATTCATACAGTCGGACTGTAGCGGCTCTGGCTGCCAACAAACTGGCGGATGACTACGTCGAGCAAAATCTCGAGGTCAAGTGGGATGCGGCTGAAAAGGCTTCGCAATGGCTCCAAGGAAAGAACGCGGAGATTAAAGCGAAACTCGAAAAGGCCGAAGATGAGCTGCAAGCTTACGCCCAGGCGAACTCCATCGTCTACATCACCGAAAAGCAGAACATGGCGACCGCCCGCCTGGAGGAGCTTCTCGAAGCGTACACCAAGGCCCAGTCGGAGCGTTTCGAGAAGCAATCCCTCTACAGCCTGGTCGAGGCGGGCAAGATCCAGGACCTGCCCGGCGTGCTTTCGAACAGGCTGGTGCAGGATTTGGAGATTCGGCTGGCGGACACGAAAAAGGAGTACGCGCAAGTCACGACCTGGGTGAAGCCCGATTACCCTAAGGCCCAACAGGTGGAGAAGCAAATCGACGCGCTGCAGGCGGAACTCGACAAGCAGAAAAAAGCTGTGGTGGACAACATCGTCGACGAGTATCGCTCCGCCACGGCCAAGGAACAATACTTCGCCCAGGCGGTCGAGGACCAGAAAAGAGAAGTGAACGAGATCGCTGCGCGGAGCATTCAGTACAATATCCTCAAGCGGGAAGTGGACAGCAACCGACAGCTTTATGAAGGGCTACTCCAGCGCATGAAAGAGGCCCAGGCCTCGGCGGGGCTACGGGCCAGCAACATTCGGGTAGTCGATGCGGCCGAGGCGCCCAAATACCCCGCCAAGCCTCGTGTATTGCTGAACTTGGTCCTGGGCTTAATTCTGGGCCTGGGGTTGGGCGTCGGAATGGCCTTCTTTCAGGAGTACCTGGATAAGACGCTCAAGACTCCCGACGAAGTGGAGCGGCTTTTGCGCCTACCTTCGCTGGGAGTGCTGCCACGGTTCACTCCGAACGGCGCCGGGGAAGTTCGGCAGGACAGCTTGGAGGCGGTGGAACCCGGAGTGGCGACAGCCCTTGCGCCCGCCATCCAGACTCACGCCGAAGTGCTCGAAGCCTTTCGCTCGTTGCGCACTTCGATCCTGCTCTCCGCCAGCCCCGTGCCACGGGTGATTCTGATTACGAGCGCGCTCCCCGGAGAAGGCAAGACCACTACTGCGGTCAACCTGGGGGCCGCGCTGGCGAGCTTGGGTAGCAAAGTGGTGGTCATCGATTGCGACATGCGGAGGCCGTCGTGCCACCGCTCGGTCGGTGTGAAGAATAGCCCCGGATTTGTGCAGTGCCTGACTGGCCACGTCGAGCTGGCCGAGGCGGTGCTGCCGGCGCCCGGAGTGCCGAACTTGAGCGTCATCCCGTGCGGCCCCATCCCTCCTAACCCCGCCGAGGTGCTTTCCTCGTCGCTGGCGGCTGAATCGCTCCGAAAGCTCCGCGCCGACTTTGATTACGTTCTGGTGGATTCGCCCCCGCTGCTGAGCGTGGCCGACG
>QHZK01000469.1:5870-7910 GCA_003224635.1 Acidobacteriota bacterium
GCTTTCGAGACCCCTTACGACCTGGTCTGCCGGGCGCGGTCGTTGCTATACGGCGCGGGCGCGCGCATCCTGGGAGTGGCTTTGAATGACGTGGATTTGCGCCGCGAAGGCTATGGACACAACGGCTCGTACGGCTACGGTCAGTATTCGAGTGTCCCCACAGAGCAGTCGAGCGGGCGCGAGAACGCGTGAACGTTGCCCGGAATCCGCCGTGCAGAGGAAGGCCTTTTGTTGCCAGCCCGGCGCAAAATCGATACAAGTTGTGCTCAAGATGAGTCTCAAGAGTGGAGTCCTGAAGCGGTGGCCCGGAAGGCGCTTCACGGCGCCCTCGCGCTGGGGCTTCGACAGGCTATAGTCCAGGGACTCAACTTCGTGGGCACGATCTTCCTGGCTCGGCTTCTTTCCCCGTCTGAGTTCGGCGTTTACGCCGTCATCGCCTTTATCCTCAGCTTTCTCATTGCTTTTGGCGACGCTGGACTTGGAGCAAGCCTGGTGAGACAGGTTGAAGAGCCCAGCCGGGACGACTATCGTTCGATATTCACTGTGCAGCAGATGATGGTCGTTGCCGTGGTCGGCGTATTCTGGTTGGCTGCGCGCCAAGTGGCTCAAGCCTACCACCTTCCCGCAGAAGGCGCGTGGGTGTTTCGCCTCGTTGCGCTTTCGTTGTTGTTTACGTCATTCCAGGTCATCCCATGGATTCATCTTGAGCGGCATCTTGAATTCGACAAGCTTGCGGTCGTCGAAATGGGAATGGCGTTGGTTTACAACGGAAGCGTGGTGGCCCTTGCCTGGAAGGGCCTGGGTGTCATGAGCTTCGCTTTGGGACTAGTGGCCCGCTCGCTCACGGGGGCAATACTGGCTAACTTGGTCAGACCTTGGCGGATTGGCTGGACTTGGCAGTGGGAGCGTGTGCGGCAGCACCTGCGATTTGGAATCCCTTATCAGGGTATCAGTGTCATTTCCCTTTTGAAGGACAGTATGACGCCCGTATTCATCGGGCTGTTGTTAGGAACGGCCCAAGTCGGCTACCTGAACTGGGCAAGCATGGTGGCGGCTTATCCTGTCTTGGCGTTGATGGCTCTGCAGCGCGTCTACGTTCCGGCATTCTCGCGTATGCAGACTCATCCCGAGTCGCTCGGCCGGTTTGTGGAACGGGTGCTCGGGGCGACGAACGGCCTTGTGGCCCCGCTTGCCGTGTTGAGCTTTGTGCTGATCGAGCCGCTCACGCGCACGCTTTTTGGCGACAAGTGGCTCGTCGCGCTGCCCCTTTATAACTTGCTCTGGCTGGCCAACGTCTTTGTTCCCACGGCCACACCTTTGTTGGCCCTTTTGAATGCCCTTGGGCATTCGAGGACCGCTTTTGCCTTCGCTGCAGTTTGGATGCTGGCGACTTGGATCTTGGGCGTCCCCCTGATCGTGCTGTTCGGGACCATCGGTTTCGCCGTGGCTAACTTGGGCGTCCAGTTTACCAACTTGCTGCTCTATCGGGCGGCTCAGGCCAAGCTGCCTTTCCGGATACTGCCCTCTGTGGCGCCGGTTTGGGCTTTGGCGGGACCGAGCGCGTGTTCCCGCCAACGCGGCTTGACAGCTTAGTGGGTCAAATTGGCCTGGAGTTGGTAGGATATGCCTTGGGCCTGATTGCCCTATATCCCGGCGCCGTCCGCAAGGCATGGGCTTGGATCAGGAGCGAAGGATGGGACCTCGCATTTCGGTAGTGGTGAATACCCTGAACGAGGAGAAGAATCTACCTTACGCGTTACGCTCGGTCAGGTCATGGGTCGATGAAATTGTGGTCGTCGATATGCACAGTCAAGATCGAACAGTGGAGATCGCCCGCGAGTACGGTGCCAAGGTGTATTCGCATGAGCCGATGGGTTTTGTCGAGCCGGCGCGGGCTTTTGCCGTTGCTCAGGCCGGCGGAGACTGGATCCTGATCCTCGACGCCGATGAGGTGGTGCCGCTACTGCTCAGTCGGCGGCTTCGGGAAATTGCCCGACGAGACGAAGCGGACGTGGTGACGTTGCCTCGGCTTAACTACCT